>NZ_DASRBZ010000232.1:0-12350 GCF_035653355.1 Mycobacterium sp.
GGCGCGTTCAAGTACTACACCTCCTACACGCTGAAAACCTTTGATGGCAAGCGGTATCTGGAGCGCTTCGAAGACCGCGTGTGCATGGTGGCGCTCACTCTGGCCGCCGGCGACACTGCGCTGGCCGAGAAGCTGGTCGACGAGATCATCGACGGACGGTTCCAGCCGGCCACCCCGACGTTTTTGAACTCGGGCAAGAAGCAGCGCGGCGAGCCAGTTTCGTGCTTCCTTTTGCGTATCGAGGACAATATGGAGTCCATCGGGCGTGCTATCAACTCCGCGCTGCAGCTCTCCAAGCGCGGCGGGGGCGTTGCGTTGCTGCTGACCAACATTCGCGAGCACGGCGCACCGATCAAGAACATCGAGAACCAGTCATCGGGCGTCATCCCGATCATGAAGCTGCTGGAGGATTCGTTCTCCTACGCCAACCAGCTCGGTGCGCGCCAAGGCGCCGGAGCGGTATACCTGCACGCCCATCACCCCGACATCTACCGCTTCCTGGACACCAAGCGCGAGAACGCCGACGAAAAGATCCGGATCAAGACGCTCAGCTTGGGCGTGGTGATACCCGACATCACCTTCGAGCTGGCGAAGAAAAACGAAGACATGTACCTGTTCTCGCCGTACGACGTCGAACGCGTCTATGGCGTGCCGTTCGCCGACATCTCGGTGACCGAGAAGTACTACGAGATGCTCGATGACTCGCGCATCCGCAAGACCAAGATCAAGGCGCGTGAGTTCTTCCAGACGCTGGCCGAGCTGCAGTTCGAGTCGGGTTACCCCTACATTATGTTCGAGGACACGGTGAACCGTGCCAACCCGATCGAGGGCAAGATCACCCACTCGAATCTGTGCTCGGAGATCCTGCAGGTGTCCACGCCGTCGTACTTCAACGATGATCTTTCCTATGCGAAAGTGGGCAAAGACATTTCCTGCAACCTCGGGTCCCTGAACATCGCCAAGACGATGGACTCGCCGGATTTCGCCCAGACCATCGAGGTCGCGATCCGGGCCCTGACAGCCGTATCGGACCAGACGCACATCTGCTCGGTGCCCTCGATCGAGAAGGGCAACAACGAGTCTCACGCCATCGGGCTCGGGCAGATGAACCTGCACGGGTACCTGGCCCGCGAGGGCATTTTCTACGGATCCGAAGAGGGCATCGACTTCACCAACATCTACTTCTACACGGTGCTCTACCACGCCCTGCGCGCGTCAAATCGTATTGCGATCGAACGGGGTACGCATTTCAAGGGATTCGAGCGGTCGAAGTACGCGACTGGGGAGTTCTTCGACAAGTACACCGATCAGCTGTGGGAGCCCAAGACGCCCAAGGTGCGTCAGCTCTTCGCCGACGCCGGCATCCGCATTCCGACCCAGGACGATTGGCGGCGGCTGAAGGAGTCGGTGCAGGCGCACGGCATCTACAACCAGAACCTGCAGGCGGTGCCGCCGACCGGGTCAATCTCGTACATCAACCACTCCACCAGCTCGATCCACCCGATCGTGTCGAAGATCGAGATCCGCAAGGAAGGCAAGATCGGACGGGTCTATTACCCGGCGCCGTATATGACCAACGACAACCTGGATTACTACCAGGACGCCTACGAGATCGGCTACGAGAAGATCATCGACACCTACGCGGCGGCCACTCAGCATGTGGACCAAGGGCTATCGCTAACGCTGTTCTTCAAGGACACCGCGACCACTCGGGATGTGAACAAAGCGCAGATCTACGCCTGGCGCAAGGGCATCAAGACGCTGTACTACATCCGGCTGCGCCAGATGGCGCTGGAAGGCACGGAAGTCGAAGGCTGCGTCTCCTGCATGCTGTGAATCGGGCCGCAGGCAAGTAACTGAATTAATTCAAATAGGAAGAAATAGAAAATGAGTGGATCAAAGTTAACTGTGGAGTCATTGCGAAATCGCTTGCATGCGGCGGGTTTCAAAGGCACCATACGAGCGCTGGATACGCTCGGCCCAATTGAACAAAGACTTACTATGTGCTGCACTCTTCTGTTCGCATCGTGCACCTCACCAGGTGTTCATCAATACGAGAGTTGAATGCGATCACCACCATCTCACGAAGGACGTGATGGATCTGGTGAAGGCATACGAACGCGGCCAATTAGATCGTGGATGGAACCTGCGGCCAGATGGTGATGCATCAACAGGAGTTGCTACCAGAGCCGCCGTTGACCGTGCGGGTATTCACCCGAGCCGGTGGGCATATGGTCCAGATCGTAAGAGCAGTTAACAGCTGCTGGTGGGTTGAAGGGCCTTACGCATCCAGCCGGGTGGCCTGGATGGTCGACATTTTGCCTCTTCTGATCGCTAGCTGCCCGAAAGCCAGTCTGCCCAGGTCAGTGACGGCAACGCGGTAAAGTGCTTGACGTGGTCAGAATTCCCCGACCCCACGCCCCGGGCGCGAAGCCCGGCGCGAAGGTCGACGCGCGCAGCGAACGCTGGCGCGAACACCGCAAGAAGGTACGCGGCGAGATCGTCGAGGCGGCCTTCCGCGCCATCGACCGGCTGGGACCCGACGTGAGCGTGCGCGAGATCGCCGAGGAGGCCGGCACTGCCAAGCCGAAGATCTACCGCCACTTCACTGATAAATCGGATCTGTTCCAGGCGATCGGCGAACGGCTGCGCGACATGCTGTGGGCGGCAATCTTCCCCTCAGTCGACTTCTCTACCAACTCAGCTCGTGACGTCGTCCGCCGTGCCGTCGAGGAATACGTCAACCTCGTCGACCAGCATCCCAACGTGCTGCGGTTCTTCATCCAGGGACGCTTCCCCGAGCAATCCGAGGCGACGATGCGGACCCTCAACGAGGGTCGCGAGATCACGCTGGCAATGGCGGAGATGTTCAACAACGAGCTCAGGGAAATCAAGCTCGACCGCGCCGCGATCGAGCTTGCCGCATTCGCCGCCTTCGGGTCCGCCGAGTCGGCCACCGACTGGTGGCTGGGACCCAGCCCGGACAGCCCACGCCGGATGCCCCGCGACGAGTTCGTGGCGCATCTGACCACGATCATGATGGGCGTCATCACCAGCACCGCGGAGGTGCTGGGCGTCAACCTGGACCCCGACCTGCCCATCCACCACGCGGTGCCACGCAACACGGCTGCCAGCTAAGCCGCGGCGTTGACATCGCTGCGGCGATCGACCACACTCATCCGATACCCCGGGTACCGGGTACTTGCGCCGGACGGGCGCCCAGAGCGCTCGCCGCTAACACACCCCTGAACAGGAAGACCGATCCACCATGACCGTTGCCGAGTCGATGCCACAGCCCGCCACGCAAGCACCGCCCGTGCACACCCGCGCGTTGATCATCGGGACCGGGTTCTCCGGCATCGGCATGGGCATCGCGCTGCAAAAACAGGGCGTGGACTTCTTGATTCTGGAAAAAGCCGACGATGTCGGTGGCACCTGGCGCGACAACAGCTACCCGGGCTGTGCTTGTGACATCCCGTCGCACCTGTACTCGTTCTCCTTCGAGCCGAAGCCGGACTGGAAGCACCTGTTCTCCTACCAAGACGAGATCTGGGACTACCTCAAGGGCGTGACCGACAAATACGGGCTGCGCCGTTACATCGTGTTCAACTCGCTCGTGGACCGCGGGCACTGGGACGACGACGAATACCGCTGGCATGTGTTCACCGCCGACGGACGCGAATACGTCGCCCAGTTCCTGATCTCAGGCGCGGGCGCGCTGCACATACCGTCGGTGCCCGACATCGAGGGCCGTGACGAATTCCGCGGCGCCGCGTTCCATTCCGCGGAATGGAACCATGGCGTCGACTTGACCGGCAAGCGGGTCGCGGTGATCGGGACCGGCGCCAGCGCAATCCAGATCGTGCCCGAGATCGTCGACCAAGTCGCCGAACTGCAGCTCTACCAACGCACTCCGCCGTGGGTGGTGCCGCGGACCAACGAGGAACTGCCGCCCTGGCTGCGGCGCACTCTGACAACTATCCCGGGTCTGGCATGGGCGTTGCGGACAGCGATCTACTGGGGTCAAGAAGCACTGGCCTACGGCATGACCAAGCGGCCGAATATTCTCAAAGCCATTGAGCTCTTTGCGAAGTGGAACATCCGTCGTTCGGTGAAAGATCGTGAGCTGCGGCGCAAGCTGACACCGAACTACCGGATCGGGTGTAAGCGAATCCTGAACTCGTCCACCTACTATCGGGCGGTGGCGGATCCCAAGACCGAACTGATCACTGACCGCATCGCCCGGATAGCGCCGGACGGGATCCTCACCGCCGACGGCACGCACCGCCCAGCCGACGTGATCGTGTGGGCCACCGGATTCCACGTCACCGACTCCTACACGTATGTACAGATCAAGGGTTTGCACGGCGAGGACCTCGTGGACCGTTGGAACCGCGAGGGCCTCGGCGCTCACCGCGGCATCACAGTCGCTGACGTGCCTAATCTGTTTTTCTTGCTGGGCCCCAACACCGGACTCGGCCACAACTCGGTGGTGTTCATGATCGAGTCGCAGATCCGCTATGTCGCGGACGCGATCGCGACGTGCGACCGGGTCGGCGCCCAGGCGCTGGCGCCCACCCGCGCCGCACAGGACCGGTTCAACGCCGAACTGCAACGCAAGCTGGGCCGCTCGGTGTGGAATACCGGTGGGTGCAGCAGCTGGTACCTCGACGAGCACGGCAACAACCGAGTGCTCTGGGGCGGCTACACGTGGGAGTACTGGAAGGGTACGCGTTCGGTGAAACCCGCCGAGTACCAGTTCTTCGGGGTTGGCGTCGGCTCGCCGGGCGATCGCGCGGCGCTGGCCGTCGCCGATTAGCCCGCGCGCCCACAAAATACCCACGACACAAGGTGTTGTGCTGCGGCGAGTTGTCATACCCCAGGGGTAGTGTTTGAGGCCTGAACACAGCAGACAAATGTCCTGGTGAAGTGGGGTGCTGGTGACCGACAACGTGAAGCTGATCGACCGTGTCTCGGCGATCAACTGGAACCGGCTGCAAGACGAAAAGGACGCCGAGGTCTGGGAGCGGCTGACCGGAAACTTCTGGCTGCCTGAGAAGGTGCCGGTGTCCAACGACATCCCATCGTGGAGCACGCTGACCGCCGGCGAGAAGCAGCTGACCATGCGGGTGTTCACCGGGCTGACCCTGCTGGACACGATCCAAGGCACGGTCGGGGCGGTCAGCCTGATTCCCGATGCGCTGACGCCGCATGAGGAAGCCGTCTACACCAACATCGCGTTCATGGAGTCGGTGCACGCGCGCAGCTACAGCAACATTTTCTCCACGCTGTGCTCGACCGCCGAGATCGACGACGCCTTCCGCTGGTCGGAGGAAAACCCCAACCTGCAGCGCAAAGCCGAGATCGTGATGCAGTACTACCGCGGCGACGAGCCGCTCAAGCGCAAGGTCGCTTCCACGCTGCTGGAAAGTTTCCTCTTCTATTCCGGGTTCTATCTGCCGATGTACTGGTCGAGCCGGGCCAAGCTGACCAACACCGCTGACATGATCCGCTTGATCATCCGTGACGAGGCCGTCCACGGTTACTACATCGGCTACAAGTACCAGCGCGGGCTGGCGCTCGAGGACGCCGCCAAACAGGCTGAGCTGAAGGACTACACCTACGAGCTGCTGTTCGAGCTGTACGACAACGAGGTGGAGTACACCCAAGATCTCTACGACGAGGTTGGGCTGACCGAAGACGTCAAAAAGTTCTTGCGCTACAACGCCAACAAGGCGCTGATGAACCTCGGCTATGAAGCGCTGTTCCCGCGCGACGAGACCGACGTGAACCCGGCGATCCTTTCGGCGCTATCACCCAACGCCGATGAGAACCATGACTTCTTCTCCGGTTCGGGATCGTCGTATGTGATCGGCAAGGCCGTCGTCACCGAAGACGAAGACTGGGATTTCTAAGCACGCAAGTCTCTGGTCGGCAATTACCAGTGTTCCCGATACTTCCCCAAGCTGAGATCTAGGCGTGGGCGAGAAGCACCAAACTGCCTGAGGACGAGTGCGTTTGGCTGCCTCACGTTTGCGCGAGTTTGTCAGCGACGGTTCGAAGGTCAGGCCGGATCGCTCGTCGAGTCCCTTTCCGCCATTCGTCGCAGATTCTGGGCGATCTGGCGGTCCTCCTGTGCGAACTGCCGGTGGACAGCCGCATGCCGGCGGCTTTCGTCCGGCGAAGCGCTGTGTTCGGCTGCTTCCTCATATGTCCTTGCGGCTTGGTCCTGATGGCCTGCGGATCTTTCGAAGCTGTTCGCCGCAGACAGTTGACCTTCCTCGACTGCTCGCCGCATTCCCTCGGTTCGCTCAGTGGCGCGAAATGCCTGTTCGGCGACCCGCTGATGCGGGTCAAGTTCGGCCTCGCGGCTGCCTTCTGTGGTCATTTCATGTCTTTCTACGTTGCTCGCAGGATTAACGCTGCTTGCGTTCTTGAAACCACTACGCGCTAGGGATGTCCGCGTCGGCCGGCGTCGTCGGGGCCGTCGTTGTCGAGGCGCTGGCGAGGTGGCGCCCATGTCCCAGCGTTAAGGTGAGTCGTGGTCGCTGAGGATCGTGCAGACCTGCCCGGCGAGCTCGATCGCCGGGCTGCTGCGCTCGATGAGCGCGAGCAGGCTGTCGCGCGCCGCGAGGCTGAGCTCGCACAGCGTGAGGCTGAGCTCGCGCGACGCCAGTGGCTCGCTGATGAGAGAGATCGGATAGCTGGTGAGCGGGATCGAATCGCGAATGATCGCCAGCGGTTGGCAGACGAACGAGAGTTGCGCGCGGACGAACGCGAGGGCACGGCCGCGGAGCGTGAACGCGAGCGACTACAACGTTCGGACGAACAAGGGGAGCGCCTAAAAGCCGATGCCTGGCGAGAGCAGGCCGACATCGCGCGTGAGATGGCCGAAACGGAACGACGTCGCGATGACGACTGATCCTCGCCTGCCCAAGGTGGCGACGTTGGTCGGATGCTCGTCGGCCATCGGCGCGCCGCGTCGGCTGTGAACGGCGTGTGAATTGTGTCAATCATGCAGTGGCACACTGGCGCTGGTGAGGCTGCGACCGGAAAACTGGTGACATGGCGAGCGAGTCGTTTCTGAGTTCGGTGTTGGAGTGGCTACGGGCGGGCTATCCCGACGGTGTGCCAGGACCGGACCGTGTACCGCTTTTAGCGCTGTTGCGTAGCACCGATCTGACCGACGATCAGGTCCGGGAGGTAGTGCAGAAGATCACCACGCCTGGATCGGCAGCGCTCACCGATGGGACGGCTGAGCGGGACGACATCGCCGACTTCGTCTCCGATATGACGCATTACGACGCAGGCCCGGAGAACATCAGGCGGGTCGCCGGCACACTTGCCGCGGCCGGCTGGCCGCTGCAAGGTGTCGATCTCAGCCGGGCCGGCGACGACACGGGCCATGCCGCGGCCAGCTGAATAGAGGCCTTACAGCGTTGAGGTGTCGATGACGAAGCGGTAGCGCACATCGCTGGCCAATACGCGCTCGTAGGCTTCGTTGATGTAGTCGGCTTCGATGACCTCGATTTCGGGCCGCACTCCCTGCTCGCCGCAGAAGTTCAGCATCTCCTGGGTCTCCTCGATACCGCCGATGTTCGACCCGGCGATGCTGCGGCGCATCAGCACAAGACCGAAGGCCGGCACCGGCATTGGGTGCTCAGGGATGCCCAGTTCGACAAGCGTGCCGTCGACGTCGAGCAGGTTCAGGTATTGGCCCATATCGAGATTGGCCGAAACCGTGTTCAGGATCAGGTCGAAGCTGCCACGCAGCTTGCGGAAGGTGTCGCGATCCGAGGTCGCGTAGTACTCGCTGGCGCCTAGGCGCAGCCCGTCCTCCATCTTCTTCAGCGACTGGGACAGCACCGTCACTTCGGCGCCCATCGCCTTGCCGAGCTTCACTCCCATGTGGCCAAGGCCCCCGAGGCCGATGACCGCCACCCGCTTGCCGGGCCGCGCGTTCCAATGCCGCAGCGGTGAGTAGAGCGTGATGCCCGCGCACAGCAGCGGTGCCGCGGCGTCGAGCGGCAGTGCGTCGGGGATGCGCAGCACGTAGTTTTCGTCGACGACGATCGCTTGGCTGTATCCGCCTTGGGTCGGTTGGCCGTCCCTGCCGATTGCGTTGTAGGTCGTCGTCATTCCCGGTTTGCAGTACTGCTCTAAACCGGCAACGCAGCTGCTGCACTCGCGGCAGGAGTCCACAAAGCAACCTACGCCGACGCGGTCGCCGACCTTGTACTTCGTGACGTCGGAGCCGATAGCGCTTACCACGCCGGCGATTTCGTGGCCGGGCACGACAGGGTAATTCGGTTGGCCCCATTCGGCTTTGGCGGTGTGGATGTCCGAGTGGCAGATGCCGCAGCACTTGATGTCGATCACCACGTCGTGTGGGCCGGGTTCGCGGCGAGTGATCGTGGTCCTAGTCAACGGTTCGGTGGCCGACGTCGCGGCGTACGCAGAAACAGTGCTCATGGCAAACCTCTTTGAGTGCGGCTAATTCAGCATCAGGTCTTTGAGAGAACGCACCTAGATTAGCATAGGGAGGCTATGTATTTCGCCTGGGTGAGGGCAACGTCACACGACGTCGAGGGGCTGCGGGTAGCTGAACGTCAGCACGTGAAACACAACCGGAGACTAGCCCGGTCGTCAGTTGATGGGAGCGTTGACCCAACGCAGGTCGTCGACGATGCCGCGGGCCGCCACCACTCCCTGGCCGGTCTGCCACACCTCGTTGTTGACCACGAACACCCGGTTGTCGCGGTAGGCGGACAGCTTGCGCCACGGGTTGCTGTCGAACACGGTCGGAGCGCGATCCTTGGCGGCCGGGGATGCAAACGACACATAGATGATGTCGGCGTCAGCTGCCGACAAATCCGGTGAACCGCGTAGATCGCTGGTGCCGATTTCGATATACGGCTTGTCGGTGAACCGCTGTGATGCCGGTCGGTCGACGCCGACCGCCGTGAGCACGCTGGCCGGAAAGTTGGTGGCGCCGTAGACCCGCACCGTGTCGGCGGTCAACTGCACGATCGACGCTTGGTAGTGCGCGGCATCATGCGCGGCGCCGGTCTGGGCGGCGTGAGCGGCGAAATCCTTGACGATCGTGTCGGCGGCGCCGCCGCGGGCCGTCGCCGCGCCGACGCCTCGGAGGTTGTCCTCCCATGGGGCGCCCGGCGGCCCCGTGAACACCGTCGGCGCGATCGCCGCCAAAGCCGGGTACAAATGCGGCGTCAGGGCGATCGAGCCCAAAATCAGGTCCGGTTTGGCCGCCGCGATGGCAGGCACGTCCGGTGCGCTGCGAGGGCCCACGCCCGGCAACCGGTGCACGCCGCCGCCCAAGTAGGACGGCTGACTCGAGGAGCCGTCCGGCAACGCGGCGGCGACGATGCGCGACTGCAGTCCCAACGCGCACAACGCGTCAAGCTGGTCGCCGGAGAGCACCACGATGCGCTGCGGGTCGGCGGGGACGTCGGCCTTCTCCGGGGTCACGCCGGCGGCGTTCGGTGCCGACCGCGTCGGCGGCCCCGGGTCCGCCACGGCCGGTTGCGGCGCACACGACTCGTCGGGCCGGCGCTGATTGCCCAGAACTCCCGCCCCGGCGATCGTGGTGGTGCTGGTGATCACGGAGCTGGTCGACGACGGTCGCTGGCCGCCCAGCGACGCGGCTGTGCAACTGGAACACACCGTCACCGCGAACGCTGTGACTACCAAAGCTGCGGCCAGCAGAACGCCGGGTCGCACACGGCCGAACAGCACGCGCTCGACGGTAACATCCGGTCGCCCGCACCGACCGGTTCCGCTCGGCGACAACATGGCGCTGGCCGGGCACTACGGCATTACGACGGTTTGTAGGACCAGTGCGGCCATGGACCCGATCGAACGCTAGGATTCCAGGGAAGATCCCAGGGACGTCAGCCCCGGATGGATGTTTGGAGGAGCCCTTGACAGCCGAAGCGCCCCCGCTGGGAGAACTGGAGGCCAGTCGCCCCTTCCCGCCCCGGATGGGTCCCAAGGGCAACCTGGTCTACCGGCTGATCACGACGACCGATCACAAGATGATCGGCATCATGTACACCGTCACCACCTTCGTGTTCTTTTTCATCGGTGGGTTGATGGCGCTGTTGATGCGCACCGAGTTGGCGGCGCCGGGCCTGCAGTTCCTGTCCAACGAGCAGTACAACCAGCTGTTCACCATGCACGGCACGATCATGCTGCTGTTCTATGCCACCCCGATCGTGTTCGGCTTCGCGAACCTGGTGCTGCCGCTGCAGATCGGCGCCCCCGATGTGGCATTTCCGCGGCTGAACGCCTTCTCTTATTGGCTGTTCTTGTTCGGCGCGTTGATCGCAACTGCCGGGTTCATCACCCCAGGCGGAGCCGCCGACTTCGGGTGGACCGCCTACACTCCGCTCACCGACGCCATCCACTCACCCGGCGCCGGCGCCGACCTGTGGATCATGGGGCTGGCGGTCGCCGGTCTGGGCACCATCTTGGGCGCGGTGAACATGATCACGACCGTGGTCTGCATGCGCGCGCCGGGCATGACGATGTTCCGGATGCCGATCTTCACCTGGAACACCTTGATCACGTCGATCCTGGTGCTGCTGGCGTTCCCGCTGCTGACCGCGGCGCTGATGGGGCTGGCCGCCGATCGGCACCTGGGCGCCCACATCTACGACCCGGCCAATGGCGGTGCGCTGCTGTGGCAGCACCTGTTCTGGTTCTTCGGCCACCCCGAGGTGTACATCATCGCGCTGCCGTTCTTCGGTATCGTCAGCGAGATCTTCCCGGTGTTTTCCCGCAAGCCGATCTTCGGCTACACCACCCTGGTCTACGCGACGATGTCGATTGCGGCGTTGTCGGTGGCGGTGTGGGCGCACCACATGTTCTCCACCGGAGCCGTTCTCCTGCCGTTCTTTTCGTTCATGACCTATCTGATCGCGGTTCCGACCGGCATCAAGTTTTTCAACTGGATCGGCACAATGTGGAAGGGCCAGTTGACGTTCGAGACGCCGATGCTGTTCTCGATCGGTTTCGCGGTCACCTTCCTGCTCGGTGGGCTGACCGGTGTGCTGCTGGCCAGCCCGCCGCTGGACTTCCACGTCACCGACAGCTACTTCGTGGTCGCCCACTTCCACTACGTGCTGTTCGGCACGATCGTGTTCGCCGTCTATTCCGGCATCTACTTCTGGTTCCCGAAGTTCACCGGCCGCTACCTCGACGAGCGCCTGGGCAAGCTGCACTTCTGGCTGACCTTCATCGGCTTCCACACCACGTTTTTGGTGCAGCACTGGCTGGGTGACCAAGGCATGCCGCGCCGCTACGCCGACTACCTGCCCAGCGACGGTTTTCAGCCGCTCAACATCGTCTCGACGGTCGGGGCGTTCATCCTCGGCGCGTCGATGCTCGTGTTCACCTGGAATGTGTTCAAGAGCTGGCGTTACGGCGAACCGGTAACCGTCGACGACCCGTGGGGCTACGGCAACTCGCTGGAGTGGGCGACCACCTGCCCGCCGCCGCGGCACAACTTCTACGAGCTGCCGCGTATCCGATCGGAGCGCCCGGCATTCGAATTGCACTACCCGCACATGGTGGAGCGGCTGCGCGCCGAGGCGCACATCGGCCGCAGCCATGGCCCCGAAAGCGGCGACGTCACAAGAGCCGACGACGTAAGCGTTCGCACGTAATGCGTTGCAGCGGCTGCAATCTGGGGTGAGCACACCGCCGAAGGTGTCGGTGTTGATCACCGTCACCGGTGTCGACAAGCCAGGTGTGACGTCCGCGCTGTTCGAGGTGCTTGCCGGCCACAAGGTCGAGCTGCTCAACGTCGAACAGGTGGTGATTCGCGGCCGGTTGACGCTGGGCGTACTGGTATCCGCCGCCCTGGAAGCGGCGGAGGGCAAGGCGCTGCGGGAAGAAGTTCAGGCCGCCATTCACGCCAAAGGTCTGGACGTCACCATCGAGCGCAGCGACGACCTGCCGGTCATCCGCGAGCCGTCGACGCACACCATCGTCGTGCTGGGCCGGCCGATCACCGCCGAGGCTTTCGGCGCGGTGGCGCGCGAAGTGGCCGAACTCGGCGTCAACATCGACGTCATCCGCGGCGTCTCGGACTACCCGGTCACCGGCTTGCAGCTGCGCGTCTCGGTGCCGCCCGGCGTCGGAGGCCGGCTGCAGGCGGCTCTGACACAGGTGGCCTTCGAGCAAAGCATCGACATCGCGGTCGAGGACTACAGCCTGGAGCGACGCGCCAAACGGTTGATCGTGTTCGACGTCGACTCGACCCTCATCCAAGGCGAGGTCATCGAGATGCTTGCGGCCCGGGCGGGCGCTCAAGACGCGGTCGCGGC
>NZ_DASRBZ010000233.1:0-4386 GCF_035653355.1 Mycobacterium sp.
GAAAAGCGGCGCTGCCAGCGCGAAGACAACCAAGAGCACGATGCCCGCGATCACGAATCGGCGGCTCGAGCCCGGAGTGGGGGCCACGATGCGCCGACGTCTCAACGCCCACTCGGTAACGACCATGCCGAGCACCAGCGCACCCCACGAGGAGCGGTTGAGCGTCAGCGTGACCACAGTGAGGCCGATGGGAAAGATGCATCGTCCGACACGTCCCCACCGCCGATCGCCCGCCCGGTAGAGCGCGAAGGCCAGCATCACCAACGGGTCCATGAACGTGGCGAATCCCGCAGTGGTCGACGCGGCGGTCCCGGTCACACCGTGCCAGATCGTGCCTTGCGCGACAGTGACCTTCCCCACGGCGTCGAACTTGATTCCGGTCGTGAGTTGGACGAAAAACAGCAGTGCCTGTCCAAGCAATGCGACGAAAAGCAGGGCGACGATTCGGCGTCCGTCCGCTTCGCTGTCGACGCTGTTCGCAATTACCAGGAATAGGGCGAACAACATCAGCAGTTGCCAGACCACGCATATGCCCGTGTAGCGCATGTCGGTAAGCGCTATGGAGATGAGGCACGTCGCCATCATAAGGGCGAACGGCCGGCTCACTGCGGCCCCCCAGCGGAAGCGGTTCGCGGCGGCCCGCACACGCATTAACTGCCGCACGAGAAGGATCGTCCCGGGGACCAGGGTCAGCGGGACATAGACCGCGCCCGGCGAGGTAAGTCCCGTCGACAACGTAGGCAGCGGCGTCGTCAGGTAATAGTGTGCGTCGACCGACAGCCCCACGACCGTGTACGCCATCAGCGCTCTGTCGGTCCCAGCAAGCATCGTCACGATCACCAGGACGCTGCCGACCATGGGGTACACGACCCATCGGAGGTCGAGGTTCCCAAGGCGCAGGGTCAACAGGCCGAAGGCGAGCGCAGCTCCGCCCGCTACTGCCGGCCAGGCCATCCGCTCGAAAACACTCGCGCTTGACGCATTCCGCCCGGCCACCGCTTGACGCCCCGGCATCCTTATGGTCGAAGTCATTACCCTTGATACGGCCGCCTCCGCCCGCGCAAAAGGAACGTTCCTTTCGGTACCGCGTTGGCCCCCACTGCTCCTGATGATGTAGCGTTCGGCTCGCCTACCCGCCAACGAAGGGCAGAACGTTCCTTTACGCTACTGCCAACACGTTCGCACTGCATTGGTCGCTTCGGATAGACCATATGTCTTGCGGGCTATCTGCGGTATGCAGATGCGCGATGATCGCCTGGACGCCGAACGCTGAGATGCGTCAGTCTTGCGCGCTTCGAGACGGCCTTTAGCCGTCGATCCGGTACCGCTTTCAGGACCGCCTGTTCGTGACGCCGGGCACCGAGCCACCAGGCCGCGGACCTCGGCACGCCCTCGGCGAACAGGATCGCCGTGAGGGTGGCCAGCAACACGGCCTGACCATGCCGCCCAGGTCACTTGACGGTCCGCAGGTTCGTCGGCCCCGACGCCGCGCTCGCGCGCTTTCGCCCCACATCACCTCCGCCTCGGGCGATCGAGACCAGCCTCGAGCCCACCGCAGCACCGTTCTGTCCTGCCGCGGCAGGTTCCCGCCGCTGGCGCTTGCGCATCCGCATGTCGCCCTACTATAAGGTCGCCCGTTTCTTCTACGTACGTCCAGGACACTCGCCGGCACAGGGATTGTATTGGCGCAGCTTCCCGGTCCGGCAGTCCCTGATCGGCTCGAAGGGCAGCAAATCGCAGCGCCCACTCTTGGAGCACCCTATGACGCGACTTCACATCACGAGCGTTCCTGCTCAGCCGCCCTCCGTTCGCGTGGCACGCATCCTTCTCTTCATCTTGAGTCTCGCCGCGGCAACCCTGGCCGTCGCCCCTCCGGCCATTTCCGCCACATACTACGTCGACCCTCAATCGGGGGCTGACACGAATCCCGGCACCGCCGCAGCCCCTTGGCGGACAATCCCGGGCACACGCACGACCGACAACACGAGCTACCTCCGCTCCCAGTGGGGCTCCATCTCCCAGAGCAACAAGATCCGCTGTGGAGACATCGTCTTCCTGCGGGGGGGCACCACCTACTCCACCACCACCGTCCCGAACGGCGGTGCCTGGCGCATCGACCCCGACTACTATACGGCGACCTGCACCGCCGCGAGCCCCATCACCATCCGGGTCGCCACCGCGGGCGAGTGGTCGGCAAGCACGGGCGCACTGGCGATCGACGGCACGGGGATCACGAATACGAGCCGCCACTATGCGCCCTCCGGTCCGTGTCAAAGTGGAGGCTTCTGTGGCCTCGTCACCATGGAAGACGTGAGTTATGTCACCTTCGGCGGTGTGAGCGCCGCCCAGCGCGTGCGCCTCACGGCCGTCCAGCTCCAACCGACGGGGGCTACGGTGGGCATTCTCCTCCATGGCACCGGGTATACCAGCACGCAGGGGCAGGAGCTCCAGTGGGTCGAGGTCATGAACCGGACCCCCACCACGCCGAACATCGGGGCGGCCATCGACGTGGGCGACCTCGGCTACTCCATCATCCACGACGCCTACATCCACGATTGGGCTGGTGCCGGCGTGGACACGGGCCTTTCCGCCCTCCACAAGGTAGCGGGCCTCGGCGTCGTAAACGTTCTCGTCGAGAACTCCGGACCGCAGGTTAGCCCAAGTGGAAACTTCACCAACGATGCCTTTAACTTCGCAGCCGACCCGTTCGATGACACGCAAGGTGGTGCCGGGGGCGTCTGGTGCATCAACTGCACAGCCAGGAACCACTACTGGAATGGCTCGAATTCCGGCGGGTGCGACAGCTCCTACGTCGACTCGATTGTCCGCTACCGGAACTTCCAGGTCTATGGAGCCGGTCGCACCGCCTCCACGGAGTCTTCTCGCGTGGGTCTTGAGTCCTCCGGCGACGGCTGCGGCTCCAAGGATGCCCTGCCGGAGCCGACGATATGGCTCTTCGATTCGATCTTCTACAACAATTACAACGCCGGCCAGGGACGCCCCCACGGCTCCGGAACTTCGTTCATGTGGAACACGACGATGTTCCGTGCCGGAAACCATGCGGGAAGTATCATCTATGATGAATGCGAAAACAGCGGGGCGGTCTATGACACCATTGTCGATGCTGGTACGAACGGCGCCTCTGCGTATTATGTAAATAACTGCGGGGACCCCCAGACACAGAATCACTTTGTACCGTGGAGTGAAAACTCCATTTATCACGATGCCAACAATGCCCATACCTCGTCCTTGGTCGGGAGCCATTGCACGGGGAATACGGCGAAGCAGTGTCGGCGGCAATCGGATTGCTTGAGTGGTGAAGGATTCTGTCAGGAGTATAATATCGTTGCGACCTGCGGGGCCCCGGGCACCTGCTTCACGTATTCGAGCAGCTCAGGCCTCGGCATCCCGGGATTCCTCCGCGGCGGTGGCAATCTTCTTGGTTCTGCCTACGATCCGAAGTTCGTCAATGTCTCGACGACAAATTGTGACGTGGATTTTCAGACCGCGATCACCACGGACGCCTACCGGCGGTTCTGCGATTTTCACCTCCAAACCGCGAGTCCAGCGATCGACGCCGGCACCACGTACTATCTTCTCGCCGCGGCCGCCGGCAGCAATGCCACCACCATCCCCGTGACGGGCAGCGGGCCGAACGGCGGTCCGCCGGACCCGCCGCTCTATCAGTGGGGGCCTGGTTTTCTCAATTGGCCGAACGGGGATCATCCCCATCGGAAAGACCCCCGCATGTATTTCGTCGCCCCGAACTCCTTCTGGCGGGCAGATAAGGTTCCGGGGGCCGACGTCATCCAGATCAAAGGCGCCACGTGTCAGAACGCCGCATCGGACTTGGGTTCGGCGGAGCGCGCCCGCCTCGTGAGTATGACCGCGACATCGATCACGGTCGATCGCCCGTGCACGTGGCCGCTGTACGCGGGCATTCACCGGCCCTGGTCGGGTGCGGCGCCCGACATGGGGGCGTTCGAGTTTGGCTCTTCGTCGCAGACGGGTCTTGCGCCCCCTGCGCTCATCTCCGTGAACCCCATTACCAACTAGGGCCGCGTTGACGCGTTCGTCTCGACCATCTAATGTGGAAGGAGCTTGTCGCGCGCCAAAAGTTGAAGCAGGGCCTCGGCAGCGAGGCGGTGCCCCAGAGCGTTCGGGTGCACGGAATCCGTCCGCACGCTCACAAAGCCCGCGGCCCGATATGCCCGCAGCAAGTCGATCACGTGCAGCCCCTGCTCGCGGGCCGCGGCGCCGACCCGGCGGTGAATGTCGAGCCATGGGTAGGCGACGCGCGTGTCTTCCATCAGCGGGAAAATGATCAGCACCACGGGGACGTGCTCCGCTCGTTCGATGTCGCCGAGGGCACGCAGGTCGTGCTTG
>NZ_DASRBZ010000234.1:0-2905 GCF_035653355.1 Mycobacterium sp.
AGAAGCGGGATTGCCGCCGCCAGTTTCTGCTGGCCTACTTCGCCGAGCAACTCGACGCGCCCTGCGGCAACTGTGACCGCTGCACGGCCAACGCTGGCGAGGGACACCAGCCCGTCGAGGAGCCAGCCCTGCCCGTCGACACGGCCGTCGAGCACGAACAGTGGGGACCCGGCGTGGTGATCAGCGGCGAACCGGATCGCGTCACGGTGCTGTTCGACGAATACGGGTACCGCACGCTTTCGATGGAATCGATCCGGGAAACCGGCGTGCTGCGGGTGCGCTGACGGGACTCAGGGCAGCAGCGTCAGCACGATCCAGGCCACCACCGCCGACGGCAGGAATCCGTCGAACCGGTCCAGGACTCCGCCGTGACCAGGTAGCAGGTTGCCCATGTCCTTGATGCCCAGATCGCGTTTGACTTGGGATTCCACCAGGTCGCCCAGCGTGGCGGTGACGACCAGGGTCAGCCCCAGCAGCGCTCCGATCCACCACGGCTTGCCCGTCAGGTACGTCACGCTCAACGTGGTCGCCGCCACCCCTAACACCAACGAACCGATCAGGCCTTCCCAGGTTTTCTTCGGGCTGATCGCCGGCACCATCGGGTGCCTGCCGAACAGCACGCCGGCGGCGTACCCGCCGACGTCGGAGCTGACCACACCGACCGCCAGGGAAAAGACCCGCCCAGGACCGTCGTGCTGATAGACCAGCAGCGCCGCGAACGACGCAAACAGCGCAACCCAGGCCGCCAGGAAGACGGTCACCGACACGTCGCGCAGGTAGTTCGCCGGCGGGGCTTCCGCATCGCTCGACGCCGTTCGGCCGTGCGGGCTGAGCAACCGCCACATCATGCAGACCACGACCGTCCCGCCGAAGCCCGCCAGAGCGCCGCGTGTCCCGAAGGGCCAGGTCAGCCACAGCGTGGCTTGGCCGCCGACCAGCAACGGAACGACCGGGATGACATACCCGGCGGTCCGCACCCGCCGGTAGACCTCCAGCGTGCCGAATAGCACACCGGCCGAAAGGATGCCGACGAACGCATATCGCGCGTACACCAAGCTGGCGACGACGCCGCCGCCAAGGGCCGCACCCACCAGGATCGCGACGGGCAAGTTGCGGCCGGCCCGGGAGGTCTTGTCGTGCGGGCCGCCTGCGCCGCTATCAGTGTCTGTCACGGACGTGGGTTGCTGAGCGGCCGCTAGACCTCCAGCAGCTCGCCTTCCTTGTGTTTGACCAGTTCATCGACCTGCGCGACGTACTGATGGGTGGTCTTCTCGAGGTCCTTCTCGGCACGGGCGACCTCGTCCTCGCCGGCCTCGCCCTGCTTGCGGATGCGGTGCAGTTCTTCCATGGCTTTGCGGCGGATGTTGCGGATCGAGACTCGGGCGTCCTCTCCTTTGTGCCGGGCTTGCTTGACCAGCTCGCGGCGGCGTTCCTCGGTCAGCTGCGGGACGGCCACCCGGATCAGGGTGCCGTCGTTGGTGGGGTTCACGCCCAGATCGGAGTTGCGGATAGCCGTCTCGATCGCGTGCAGCTGGTTGGCCTCGTACGGCTTGATGACGACGAGCCGGGCCTCGGGCACGTTGATGCTGGCCAACTGGGTGATCGGGGTGGTTGCGCCGTAGTAGTCGATCGCGATCCGGGAGAACATGCCGGGGTTGGCCCGGCCGGTGCGGATGGTCGCCAGGTCGTCACGGGCCACCGAAACCGCCTTTTCCATCTTCTCCTCGGCGTCGAAAAGAGCCTCTTCTATCATCTGCGCCGCTCCTTCTCATCGTCCCCCTCGCAGGCTGGGGACCCGCGCTGTGCATCGTCGTCGGCTGTCACCCATCTGCGCCGTCCTCCTCATCGCTGCCTCGGCGCGGTCCCCCGGTTACGTGGTGACCAGCGTTCCGATCTTCTCACCCGCGACCGCGCGGGCGATATTGCCGTCGGTCAGCAGGTTGAACACCAGGATCGGCATGCCGTTGTCCATGCAGAGGCTGAACGCGGTGGCGTCGGCCACCCGCAGGCCGCGGTCGATGACCTCGCGGTGGCTGATCGCGGTGAGCAGTTCGGCGTCCGGGTTGACGCGGGGATCCTCGGCGAAAACCCCGTCGACCGCTTTGGCCATCAACACCACGTCCGCGCCGATCTCCAGCGCCCGCTGCGCGGCCGTCGTGTCGGTGGAAAAGTACGGCAGTCCCATACCGGCGCCGAAGATCACCACCCGGCCTTTCTCCAGATGCCGGCGGGCCCGCAGCGGAATGTACGGTTCGGCGACCTGACCCATGGTGATGGCGGTCTGCACCCGGGTGACAATGCCTTCCTTCTCCAGAAAGTCTTGCAGCGCAAGGCTATTCATCACGGTGCCGAGCATGCCCATGTAGTCGGATCGGCTGCGTTCCATCCCCCGCTGCTGCAGCTGTGCCCCGCGGAAGAAGTTGCCGCCGCCGATGACCACCGCGACCTGTACGCCGTCGCGGACTACTTCGGCGATCTGACGGGCAACCTGCGCCACCACGTCGGGATCCAGGCCCACCTGGCCGCCGCCGAACATTTCACCGCCGAGCTTGAGCAACACCCGTGAGTACTTGGGCCGACTCGACGACCGGCCGCCCTCCGGCGGGTCTGCGTGTACGCCGTTCGTGCCCGTCGGCTGCGGCTCGCTCATCGGA
This sequence comes from Mycobacterium sp., assembly GCF_035653355.1. GTDB lineage: Bacteria > Actinomycetota > Actinomycetes > Mycobacteriales > Mycobacteriaceae > Mycobacterium. The sequence continues at coordinate 2,655 of NZ_DASRBZ010000234.1, forward strand.
CTCCTCGCATAAGAGCGCCATCCCGGCGACCACAGCCAGGACGGCGCCACCAATCCTGCCTTATGGCCGCTTGGCCCCGGGATCATTCTCAGTCTCGAACGTGTGCGTTGCGCGTGAAACCAGTGCGAAAAATGCGCCGATATTTCGCGGCCGGTGCACGCTCGGCGTCCAACTTAATACCCAGGTGCTGTGCCGTTGCCGAGGCAGACCAGCGCCGAGGTGTTCACCGCGTCGCGGTTGAGGATGTTGCG
>NZ_DASRBZ010000235.1:0-3692 GCF_035653355.1 Mycobacterium sp.
CAGGACATCGCCCACGATGGTGGTGAGATTGCGCCACAGCACCGGATACGACACATCGATGGGGTTGATGTTCTCCTCGGCGAACCAATTGCGCCAGCCCTTCTCCTGGTGGCGCAGCATCGTGACGATGTGGGCGATGGCGCCGGCGTGATATTCGGCCCGCTTGTCTCGATCTGGGTCAGGGCGGCCTCGCCACACCTGGGTCTGCACCGCCCTCCAGAACGACACCGCCTGCGACACCACATCGGGCCGGTAGACGTGGATGAAAACCGGTTCACTGCCAATCACGTCGCGGATGGCCGAGCGCAATCCTTCCCCAGAGCGGTCCGGCAGGCCTGCGGCCCGCTCTAGCAGCAGCGGGGTTTGGTTCCACATCAGCTTGCCGCCCCACACCCCGTTGGGGGTGCGGCCTGAGCTGCGGATGTGCTCGCGCCAGGCAACCGGGGTTGCGGTGTCCGGTGTGCCGGGCTCGAGCGGGTCCAGCAGCCGCAAGATCGATTCGTCGTCGACGTCGGCGAACCATTCCCGCGGCTGCGGCGCCATGCCGGTGCTGGGCAGGTACTGGAAGAACTCCTGGGGCTCGCCGGCACTTCCGGTCGCGCGCAGCGACTCGACCAGCAGTGTGCTGCCGCTGCGCTGGGAAGCCAGCACCAGGTACGACTTCGGGGTGGTGGACACGACGTGAGCGTAATGCCCGACACGCCGGCGGTGTTTGGTGAGCAGGCCATCGGGTATGGCTCGGTTGATGCGATAGGGAGACCACCGGTGGGATACTTCGACGCTGCCCTGGACACCGCGAAGGAACAACTGCGGCACGCAGTCGGCACGGTTGTCGACCGCATGGCCCGCAACGAGCAGTCCCAATCGATCACGATCAGTTGCCCGCAGCAAGAAGTCCGCCGATTCTTCCAAGACGCCGAGCAACTGTCGCAGGTGCTCGGTGAGGTGGCCGACGTTCACAAAACCGACGCCGACGACCGGCTGCGCTGGGTGATCCGGAAAGGACCGCTGAACGGTGTCAGCTGGGAATCCGTGATGGTCAGCGAAGACCGGCGGTTGCGCTTCGTCGACGCCGGCCGAAACAACGGCGTAGCCAGCGAAATCATCCTGGATTTCAGCGAAGCGCCGCGCGGGCGGGGCACCGAAGTCACGCTACGCATCAAAAGCCCCGCTCCGCGGCTGGTGTCCGGCGCGCTGGCCTACAAGGCGTTGTACCGTGCCCGGGCGCTGCTGCAGACCGGCGAAATACCGACCATCAGCCACAACCCCAGCGCGCGCGAATCGGCCCGCTGACGACCGGAGGAACATCGCGATGCGAGCGCTGTGCTGGAACGGAATCAACGAGCTATCGGTCGAAACCGTCGACGATCCAATGCTGTTGAACCCGCATGACGTCATCGTCAAGGTCCGGCTCACCACCACGTGCGGCTCGGATCTGCATTTCATCGACGGATACCTGCCCGGCATGAGAGCCGGAGACGTCTTCGGCCACGAGTTCATGGGCGACGTGGTCGAAGTGGGCCGCGAGGTGACCGACACCCGGATCGGGGACCGCGTCGTGGTGCCGTCGTTCATCGCCTGCAACCGCTGCTGGTATTGCCAACACGACCTCACCTCGCTGTGCGAAACCACCAACCCCAATGCCGAACTGCAACAGCCGATTCTGGGCTTCCCGACCGGCGGAATCTACGGCTACACCCATCCGTTCGGGGGCTACCAGGGCTCGCACGCCGAGTACATCCGGGTGCCGTTCGGCGACGCCAACTGCTTCGCCATCCCCGACGGCGTCACCGACGAGCAGGCGCTTTTCATGTCCGACGCGGTGCCCACCGGATACATGGGCGCGGACTTCTGCCAGATCGACTCCGGCGACACCGTGGTGGTGTGGGGGGCAGGCGGTGTCGGGTTGATGGCCGCACGCAGCGCGTTGTTGTCGGGCGCCGAACGAGTGATCGTCATCGACCGCATACCTGAAAGGCTTTCTCTAGCCCAGAAGCTCGGTGCCGAAACGATCGACTACACCGCCGTGGGCAGCGTGCAGGAAACATTGCGGGAAGCTACCGGCGGACGGGGTCCCGATGCCTGTATCGAGGCTGTCGGCATGGAAGGCCACGGCAGCGGGCTGCAGCAGCTTTACGATCGCACCAAGCAACTGCTGCGTCTGCAAACCGACCGGGCCACCGCGCTTCGCCAAGCGATCTTGGCCTGCCGCAAGGGCGGCATCGTCGCCGTACTGGGTGTCTATGGGCTGACCGACAAGTTCCCGATGGGAGTCGTCACCAACAAAGGGCTCACAGTGAAAACTGCGCAGCAGCACGGGCATCGCTACATCCGGCAGTTCTTCGACTATGTGCGGCAGGGCGATCTGGACCCGTCGGTGCTGATCACCCACGACTTGCCGCTCGAAGACGGCGTCCGCGCCTACGACATGTTCAAGAACAAGGAAGACGGCTGCATCCGCGTCGTGCTGCGGCCTTGAGCGACTAGTGCTCGGCGTGCTTGACCTCTTCCTCGATACCGCGGTCCGCGGCGATCGCAGAGCGGCTGGTCGGTGCCCTGTGATGGATCTGTATATAGGTTTCGGTGTAGCGTTCCGAAATCCGGGTTCCGGCAAACTCCGACGGGATAACGTCGCCCGTCTGTTGCCGCCAATCATTAAGGCGCACAGCTAAATCCGCCGCGACCGCCTGTGCGCCATCGGGGTTGGCGTCAATGAGCAGGTTCTTTGTCTCAGCGGGATCGGTTCGCAGATCGTAAAGTTCGCGCTCAGGTCGTGACGTCGTTACCAGCGGTGCGACCACCTGCCCGGACGGGCTCTCTTGGATATCCCACGGCAGGTCCAGTAGCGGTCGGCGTGCGTAGTTCTCGATGTAGCTGTAATCCTTTGTGCGGATTGCGCGAATGGGGTCGAACGAGTCGTGATAGGTCTTCATGGTGTACACGTGATCGCGTGCCGGCGCCGCGGACGGGTCGGTGGCGAGAATGTTTTGCGCGTGCGACACGCCTTCCACGTCGGTCGGCGGATGGACGCCTAGCAGCTCAAGCAGTGTGGGCACCAAGTCGACGCCGCTGAACAGTTCGTCGTAGACCCGCGGTGCTATCGCCAGCCGGGTGGGCGGTCGGATGATCATCGCGATGCCGGTGCCGGCGTCGTAGAGCGTGGATTTCGCGCGCGGGAAGGCCGGGCCGTGATCGGTGAAAAACACCACCCACGTGTTGGCGTCCAGCCCGGTGTCGGCGAGCGTATCCAGCAGCTGGCCGACGGCGGCGTCGGCGGTGGCGATGGACCCATAAAAATCCGCCAGATCCTGACGCACCTCCGGGGTGTCGGGCAAGTAGTCCGGCAGCTTGACAGCGGTGGCGTCGGCCGGTTCATAGCGGTCATGCGGGTAGGGCCGGTGTGTCTCGAAGAACCCGGTCGTCAACAGGAATGGGCGGCTGCCGTCGTGGTCGCGTAGCCAGGCCCGCGCCTTGTCGATCACGTACTCGCAGTAGGAGTTCGACACGTCAAACTCGTCGAATCCCAACCGGCTCGGATACGACGTTTCGTGCTGCATTCCGAAAAGCGCGGAGTACCAGCCTGATTCGGCGAGAATCTGCGGTAGTGTCCGCACGCCCGAGCGGTACTCCCAGCCGTGATGGGCCAGCCCGACCAGCCCGTTGCTGTGCGGGTAGCGGCCGGTGAACAGCGA
>NZ_DASRBZ010000236.1:0-7368 GCF_035653355.1 Mycobacterium sp.
TCGGCTGGTTCACCGGGTCGCGGCCCACCCGCGGCTTGCTGCGCCCGGCCGCCCTGACCTGGGCGACCGCTTCTTGGATGTCGCTGGCCCCGGTCATCGCGGCACCCTCGGAACCTTGAGGCCGGCGGCAGCGATCATTTCCCGCATCACCTCGTTGACACCGCCGCCGAACGTGATGACCAAGTTGCGTTTGGTCTGCGAATCCAGCCACTCCAACAGTTCGGCGGTGTCGGGCTCGGCCGGGTTGCCGTATTTGCCGACGATCTCTTCGGCGAGCCGACCGACATACTGAACCCGCTCGGTGCCAAAGACTTTCGTTGCCGCGGCATCGGCTACGTTGATGTTCTCACCTGCGGCCGCCACTTGCCAGTTGAGCAACTCGTTGATCCGCCAGATCGCATGAATCTCACCAAGGCCTCGTTTGACGTCGTCGCGCTCGATCGGAGTTATTCCGTCGCCGCCCGGCTTGGACGCCCAGGCGTGCACCCGGTCGTAAATGGCGGCGAACCGACCGGCGGGGCCGAGCATTACCCGTTCGTTGTTGAGCTGAGTGGTGATCAGCCGCCATCCGTCGTTCTCCTTGCCGACCAACATGTCGGCGGGCACCCGCACATCGTTGTAGTAGGTGGCATTGGTGTGGTGGGCGCCGTCGGACAGGATGATCGGCGTCCACGAGTAACCGGGATCTTTCGTGTCCACGATAAGGATCGAAATCCCCTTGTGTTTAACAGCTTCGGGGTCAGTGCGGCACGCCAGCCAGATGTATTCGGCGTCGTGGGCCCCGGTAGTGAAGATCTTCTGCCCGTTGACGATGTACTCGTCACCATGCCGAACCGCGGTGGTGCGCAACGACGCCAGGTCGGTGCCAGCCTCTGGCTCGGTATAGCCGATTGCGAAATGCACTTCACCGGCCAGGATCGCAGGCAGGAACTTCTTCTTCTGCATCTCGCTGCCGTATACCTGCAGGGTCGGACCCACTGTCTGCAGCGTCACGGCCGGCAATGGCACGTCGGCGCGATGAGCTTCATTGACGAAGATCTGCTGCTCGATCGGACCAAAACCGAGGCCGCCGAACTCCTTCGGCCACCCGACACCCAGCTTGCCGTCTTGACCCATCCGGCGGATGACCGTGCGGTAGGCCTTGCCATGCCGGTCGGTCTCCATCTCCTTCCGCTCTTCGGGTGAGATCAGACTCGAAAAGTATTGCCGTAGCTCAGCCTGCAACTGCCGCTGCTCGGGCGTCAGATCGATGAACATTGCGCTCCCACGAGGTCAAGGCGGTGCGACGTGCCGCCCAGCAGCCGGGTCAGATCTTTGATCGTGGAGTAGTACCGGTGCATCGGATAGGTGATGTCCATGCCCATGCCGCCGTGCAGGTGGTGGCAGGTTTGCATCGCCGGCGGCGCCTGCGACGTCAGCCAATAGGCCAGGACATCCAGGTCGTCGTCGGCGTCGCGGTCCTCGGCCAACCGCCAGACGGCGGACTTTGCGGCCAGATCGATAGTGCGCGAAGCGATGTAGACCTCGGCAAGTTGGGCGGCGACAGTCTGGAACGTCGACAGCGGCTTGCCGAACTGGTGGCGGCTGGCGACGTAGTCGGCGGTTAGGCGCAGCGCACCGGCCACCAGCCCGTCGGCGTAGGCGCCAATCATGGCCAACGCCAATTGGTTAACCCGGCGGGCGTCGGCACCGGTCAACACGTCCTCGTCCGGAACCGCGACGTCGGTGAACGTGACCGCGTATTCGTCGCTGCCATTGGACGTCGGCGTGCGGACCAACCGGACACCGTCGGCTGTCGGTGACACCAGGACCACGGCGCTGTCGGTGGTGACGAGCATCCACTGCGCTTGTTCGGCATACACCACGCCCACTTTGGTTCCCGACAGCCGGCTGTGCACGAATGTCGTGGCCGGCCGTTCCGGCAGGGGTGCAGCGGGTTCGTTCAGCGCGGCGGTCAACACTGCCCCTTTCGCCACGCCGGCCAGGTAGCGGTCCTGCTGAGGGTCAGATGCCGAATCCAGCAGCGGCACCACACCAAATCCCAAGGTGGCCAAGGCCGGAGTGATGGCGCCATGACGGCCCAGCTCCGTCAGCGCCGTCGCGACCTCGGCCAGACCGACACCGTCGCCACCCAGGCGTTCCGGCACCGCCAGCGCGGTCACACCACCGTCGACCAACGCCTCCCACGTTGAATTGCGCTCAAGCACCGAGGTAACGACGTCGGCGACAGCCTGCTGCGCCGAGTCCAGTGTGAAGTCCATCAGTGCGCGACCGGGCACTTGCCGGTGTAGTCGACCTGCCAGTGCTTGATGCCGTTCAGCCACCCGGAGCGCAGCCGCTCAGGCTCGGAAATCGGTTTGAGCTCGGGCATGTGGTCGGCGACCGCGTTGAAGATCAGGCTGATCGTCATCTTGGCGAGATTAGCGCCGATGCAGTAGTGCGCGCCGGTGCCGCCGAATCCGACGTGCGGGTTGGGATCGCGAAGGATGTTGAAGGTGTAGGGGTCCTCGAAGACCTCCTCGTCGAAATTGGCCGAACGGTAGAACATCACCACCCGTTGGCCCTTCTTGATCTGCACACCGGACAATTCGTAGTCTTCCAGCGCAGTGCGCTGGAAACAGGTCACCGGCGTGGCCCAGCGAACGATCTCATCGACCGCGGTCTCCGGCCGTTCCTTCTTGAACAACTCCCACTGGTCGGGATGTTGCGAGAACGCGATCATGCCGTGGGTGATGGAGTTGCGGGTGGTCTCGTTGCCGGCCACCGCGAGCATCACCACGAAGAAGCCGAACTCGTCGTCGGAGAGCTTCTCGCCGTCGATATCGGCGTTGATCAGCGTTGTGACAATGTCCTCGCCGGGGTTTTTGGCCTTCTCGGCCGCCAGCTGCATGGCGTACTGAATCAACTCGAACGACGACGCCCGAGGATCGATGTCGGCGTACTCGGGGTCTTCGTTGCCGGTCATCTCGTTGGACCAGCGGAACAACTTGTCGCGGTCGTCCTGCGGCACACCGAGCAAGTCGGCGATGGCCTGCAGCGGCAGCTCGCACGACACCTGCTCGACGAAGTCGCCCTGCCCTTGAGCGGCGGCCGTCTTGGCGATGTTCTGCGCCCGGCGGTTGAGCTCATCCTGCAGCCGACCGATAGCCCGTGGGGTGAAGCCGCGGGAGATGATCTTGCGCAGCCGGGTGTGGTGCGGAGCGTCCATATTCAGCATGACGAACCGCTGCACGTCGATGCCGTCGCGCGGCATGTCGTCGGGGAACCGGGGAATAACGCAGTTCTCGTAGCTGGAGAAGATGTCGCTGCGCAGCGACACCTCTTTGACGTCCTTGTGCTTGGTGATCGCCCAGTAGCCCCCGTCGTGGAAGCCGCCCCCTTTGCCGGGAGCCTGCTCGATCCAGCGGATGGGCTCCGCCTTGCGCAGCTCGGCGAACTCCTTGACCGGCAGGCTCTTGACGTTGATGTCGGGATCGAGGAAATCAAACCCGGGGGCTAGATTGACAGTTGGCATGGAGGACTCCTCGTTACAACGTGTTCTAGTGCCAGTAAAACATGCCTCTACCGCAGACGAAAGGCGCGAAAGCATCCTCGCTTGTCAGAGTAATGAAACGTGTTCTAGCCTGGCCGCATGGGTAACCCGGTAATCGTCGAAGCCACCCGTAGCCCGATCGGCAAACGCAACGGATGGTTGTCGGGGCTGCACGCCACCGAACTGCTGGGCGCCGTACAGAAGGCGCTCGTGGAAAAGGCCGGTATTGATGCCGGCGACGTCGAGCAGGTCGTCGGGGGCTGCGTGACCCAATACGCCGAGCAGTCCAACAACATCAGCCGCACGGCGTGGCTGACCGTGGGCTTGCCCGAGCATGTCGGCGCCACCACGGTCGACTGCCAATGCGGCAGCGGGCAGCAGGCTAACCATTTGGTCGCGGGTCTGATCGCCGCCGGCGCGATCGACATCGGCATCGCCTGCGGTATCGAGGCGATGAGCCGGGTCGGGTTGGGTGCCAACGCGGGCCCAGACCGCAATTGGCGGGCCGAGTCGTGGGACATCGACCTGCCCAACCAATTCGAGGCCGCCGAGCGGATCGCCAAGCGGCGCGGCATTACTCGCCAAGACATCGACGAGTTCGGCGTCGCGTCTCAGCAGAAGGCCAAGCAGGCCTGGGAAGAGGGCCGCTTCGACCGGGAAATCAGTCCGATCGAGGCGCCGGTGCTCGACGAGAATAAGCAACCCACCAGCGACCGGCATATGGTGTCGCGCGACCAGGGTCTGCGCGACACCACATTGGAGGGGCTGAGCCAGCTGAAGCCGGTGTTGGAGGGCGGAATTCACACCGCGGGCACGTCGTCGCAGATTTCTGATGGCGCGGCGGCGGTGCTGTGGATGGACGAGGACAAGGCCAAGGCGTTGGGTTTGCGGCCGCGGGCGCGGATCGTCAGCCAGGCGCTGGTGGGCGCGGAGCCCTACTACCACCTGGACGGCCCGGTCCAGTCGACCGCGAAGGTGCTGGAGAAGGCTGGCATGAAGATGGGCGACATCGACCTGGTCGAGATCAATGAGGCGTTCGCGTCGGTGGTGCTGTCCTGGGCGCGGGTGCACAACCCCGACATGGCGCGCGTCAACGTCAACGGTGGCGCGATCGCGCTGGGTCACCCGGTGGGCTGCACCGGCAGCAGGCTGATCACCACCGCGCTGCACGAGCTGGAGCGCAGCGACCAGAGCACCGCGCTGATCACGATGTGCGCCGGCGGTGCTCTGTCGACGGGCACCATCATCGAGCGGATCTAGTGTCGGTTTCCGACGACGACCGCATCGCAGCCGCGCAGGCCTATATCGATGCGCTGGTCAGCCATGACGCCGACTCGGTTCCGTTCGCGCCCGCTTGTGTGCGCATCGAGCAGGGTGTGCGGACCGGCTTTTCCGGAAACCACTTGCGCCGCAGCCTCAATCGTGGGCCGCAGTTTCGGCTCATCGCTTCGACCACTCCACCGGAGTTCAGCGTCAACGGCGACCTGGTGCGGGCGCGGTTCGACGTGATCACCAAGCCGTCGCTTGCTGGGCGGCGTGTGTGCGCGCACGTCGACGAGACTTTTCTGATCCCGGCCAGTGATGGCAAGATCCACCACATCCGGGCGCAGCTTCGCCCCTTCATCAAGCGCGCCCGGTGACGATGCGGGCCAATAGGCCCGAGGAGGAACCGGGCCATCAACAGAGGGATCACCAATGACTACTCCCCCACGCGCACTGAATTCCGCCGGCACGGGCGTTGTCATCAAATGGATGTCGCGAATCAACACGTGGCTGTACAAGGCGACCGGCGGCAGGATCGGCGGCAAGTTCCTCCAGGGTGCGCCGGTCGCGCTGTTGACGACCACGGGCCGCAAGACGGGTCAACCGCGGGTAAGCCCGCTGCTGTACTTGCGGGACGGCGACCGCGTGATTGTGGTGGCATCCCATGGCGGCCGAGAGAAGAACCCGATGTGGTACCTCAACCTCAAGGCGAATCCACAAGTGCAGGTTCAGATCAAAAAAGAAGTGCTCAACCTGACCGCACGCGACGCCACCGAAGAAGAGCGCGCCAAGTACTGGCCGCAGCTGGTGAAGATGTATTCCTCATACGAGGACTACCGGTCCTGGACCGACCGGACCATTCCGATCGTCATCTGCGAACCGTAACTACCCTGTGGGCATGACGCAGCGGCGGTGGATTCGCAACTCGAAGTTTCTGGCGCTGTTGATGAAGTATTTCGCTCGCGCCCACATTTGGGTGTATCGCCGCACCAATGGCAGGCTCGGCGCCAAGTTGCTGTGGTTCCCCGCGGCATTGCTGACCACGATCGGCCGCAAGTCTGGCCAGCCTCGAACCACCGCGACGCTGTACCTGCGCGACGGTGACCGGGTGGTTGTGCCGGCCTCTTTCGGCGGCCGAGCCGAGCATCCCGGATGGTATTTGAACTTGAAGTCAAACCCGAAGGTAGAGGTCCAGATTCGCGACGAGCAGTTGAAGCTGGTGGCACGCGACGCTACCGACGACGAGCGGGATCGTTACTGGCCGCCACTGATCCGAATGTATCCGCCGTATAAGGGTTACCAGGAAGCCACCGACCGGGTGATCCCGCTGGTGGTCTGCGAACCGGCCGAGGCGGCTGGCTAAGCGCCGTATACCGGCACTGGTGGTCGGGCCTTGGCCAGCAGGTCCCTGACCACCGGCCCCAGTTCAGTGGGGTCCCACCGCGCGCCCTTGTCGACCTGCGGCCCGTGCGCCCAACCCTCGGCAACCCGGATCAGCCCGCCCTCGACCTCGAACACCTTGCCGGTGACGTCTTTCGATTCGCTGCTGCCCAGCCACACCACCAGCGGGGAAACGTTTTCCGGTGCCATCGCATCGAACCCGTCCTCGGGCTTGGCCATGGTCTCGGCGAACACCTTTTCGGTCATGCGGGTGCGGGCGGCCGGGGCGATGGCGTTCACCGTGACGCCGTAGCGGGCCAGTTCCGCGGCGGCCACCAGGGTGAGCGCTGCGATACCAGCCTTGGCAGCGGAGTAGTTGCCTTGCCCGACACTGCCTTGCAGGCCCGCGCCGGAACTGGTGTTAATGATCCTGGCATCAACCGTTTTGCCTTCTTTGGACAACCCTCGCCAATACGATGCGGCGTGCCGCATCGTGGCGAAGTGACCCTTCAGGTGCACGGCAACGACGGCGTCGAACTCCTCCTCGCTGGTGTTCGCGATCATCCTGTCCCGGACGATGCCGGCGTTGTTGACCAGGACGTCCAGTCCACCGAACGTGTCGACGGCGGTCTGGATCAGGTTGGCCGCACCGTCCCAGTCGGCGACGTTGTCGCCGTTGACAACGGCTTCGCCTCCGGCAGCGGTGATCTCGTCGACCACGCTTTGCGCCTCGCTGCCACCGCTCGCCGGCGAACCGTCCAGCCCAACCCCGATGTCGTTGACCATCACGCGCGCGCCCTCGGCGGCGAACGCCAACGCATGGGCACGCCCGATGCCGCGACCCGCTCCAGTGACGATGACCACTCGGCCGTCGACCAAACCCATACCCGTCTGCTCCTTTACTTGTTGGCACTCGACGCGGCGAGGTATGGCGGCGGCTCACCGCCGCCATGGACCGCCATCGTCGTCCCGCTGATGTACGACGCCAGATCCGATGCCAGAAATGCTGCAGCCCAACCGATATCAGTAGGCTGCGCCAACCGGCCCAAAGGCACGGTGGCCGCGACCCGGGCGATCGACTCGGCATCGCCGTAGAACAATTCCGACTGCTCGGTCTCGACCATGCCTCCCACGAGCGCATTCACCCGCACCTTCGGCGCCCACTCGACCGCCAATGTGGCAGTGAGGTTTTC
>NZ_DASRBZ010000237.1:0-10684 GCF_035653355.1 Mycobacterium sp.
CGCGAATTCCTTCAGACCGTCGACGGCAGTGTCATCGAACGTGATGCTCAGATTCCCGACGAATACGTGAAAGGCTTTGCCGAACTGGGCTGTTTCGGCATGAAGATACCGTCGGAGTACGGCGGGCTGAACATGTCGCAAGTCGCCTACAACCACGCGCTGATGATGGTGACCACCGTCCATCCCAGTCTGGGCGCCCTGTTGTCCGCGCATCAGTCGATCGGGGTACCAGAACCGCTCAAGCTTGCCGGGACCGACGAACAGAAGCGCAAGTTCTTGCCGCGATGTGCGGCCGGCGCGATATCGGCCTTCCTGCTCACCGAACCGGATGTGGGCTCGGACCCGGCGCGGATGGCCTCGACCGCGACGCCCATCGAAGACGGACAGGCATACGAACTCGAGGGCGTGAAGTTGTGGACTACGAACGGTGTGGTCGCCGATCTGCTGGTGGTGATGGCTCGGGTGCCCAAGAGCGATGGACACCGAGGCGGCATCAGTGCGTTTGTCGTCGAGGCCGATGCGCCCGGCATCACCGTTGAGCGGCGCAACAAGTTCATGGGCTTGCGCGGCATCGAAAACGGGGTCACCAGGCTGCACAAAGTCCGCGTTCCTCGGGAAAACCTGATCGGCCGCGAAGGCGACGGTCTCAAGATCGCGCTGACGACGCTCAACGCCGGCCGGCTGTCCATCCCTGCTACGGCGACCGGCGCGGTCAAGTGGTTGCTGAAAATCGCGCGGGAATGGTCGGCCGAGCGGGTGCAGTGGGGCAAGCCGGTCGGCAAGCATGAGGCGGTCGCCAGCAAGATCTCGTTCATCGCCGCAACCTGCTACGCGCTCGAAGCAGTGCTCGACCTATCCGGTCAAATGGCCGACGAAGGCCGCAACGACATCCGGATCGAGGCGGCGCTGGCCAAATTGTGGTCCAGCGAGATGGCCTGCGTGATCGCCGACGAGCTGGTGCAGATCCGCGGCGGCCGCGGCTATGAGACAGCCGAGTCGCTGGCCGCTCGCGGGGAACGCGCGGTAGCCGTGGAGCAGATGCTGCGCGACCTGCGGATCAACCGCATCTTCGAGGGGTCCAGCGAGATCATGCGGCTGCTCATCGCGCGTGAAGCGGTCGACGCTCACCTCACCGCCGCCGGAGATCTCGCCAACCCCAAAGCCGACTTGCGACAGAAGGCCAAGGCGGCAGCCGGCGCGAGTGGATTCTACGCAAAGTGGTTGCCGCAACTGGTTTTCGGCGAAGGACAACTGCCTACCAGCTATCGCGAGTTCGGCAGGCTCGCAACACATCTGCGGTATGTCGAGCGCTCCGCGCGCAAGCTGGCCCGCAACACCTTCTACGGAATGGCGCGCTGGCAAGCCGCTTTGGAACAAAAGCAGGGCTTCCTTGGGCGCATCGTCGACATCGGCGCAGAGCTGTTCGCGATGTCCGCCGCATGCGTTCGGGCGGAGGCCGAGCGTGCCGCAGATCCGGCGCGCGGCGAGCAAGCCTATGAACTGGCGGACGCGTTTTGCCAGCAGGCCACCCTGCGGGCGGAGGCGCTGTTCGACGCATTGTGGTCCAACACCGACAGCACCGACACTGCGCTTTCGGATGCTGTGCTGGAAGGCCGCTACACCTGGCTGGAAGACGGGATACTCGACCAGTCAGAGGGCACCGGGCCGTGGATCGCTGCCTGGGAACCCGGTCCGTCCACCGAAGCCAACGTGGCTCGGCGGTTTTTGACCGTATCGGAATCTTGAACGCCGACGGGCACACTGAAAGGCATGAGTTCCTACGTCGCCGAAGCGGGTGAATTCACCCGCGACACCAACTACATCGCCACGCGCATCACCGCCGACGGACGCGACGGATATCCGGTCGAGCCCGGTCGTTATCGGCTGATCGTTGCCAGGGCCTGTCCGTGGGCCAACCGTGCGATCATCGTGCGGCGACTACTCGGGCTCGAACCTGTTCTCTCCATCGGGTTCTGCGGTCCGACCCATGACGAGCGCAGCTGGACTTTCGATCTCGACCCAGGCGGCGTCGACCCGGTGCTGAAAATCCCGCGGCTGCGGGACGCCTACCTCAAACGCTTCCCCGACTACCCGAAGGGCATCACTGTCCCGGCGATGGTCGATATTCCCACCGGCGCCGTCGTCACCAACGATTTCGCGCAAATCACGCTGGACTTCTCCACCGAGTGGACCGCGTATCACCGCGACGGGGCGCCGCAGCTCTACCCCGAGCCGCTGCGGGCGGAGATCGACGAGGTCAATAAGCGCGTCTACACCGAGATCAACAACGGGGTGTACCGGTGCGGCTTCGCCGGCTCGCAGCAGGCCTACGAGGCGGCCTACGACCGGCTGTTCACCGCACTGGATTGGGTCAGTGAGCGGCTGTCCGGTCAGCGCTATCTGGTGGGCGACACCATCACCGAAGCCGACGTGCGGCTGTTCACCACGCTGGCCCGCTTCGACGCGGTCTATCACGGGCACTTCAAGTGCAATCGCCAGAAGCTGTCGGAGATGCCGGTGCTGTGGGCTTATGCGCGTGACCTATTCCAGACACCGGGCTTCGGCGACACGATCGACTTCGTCCAAATCAAACAGCACTACTACATCGTGCACAGCGACATCAACCCGACCCGTATCGTGCCGAAAGGCCCACACCTGGGGAACTGGTTGACGCCGCATGGCCGGGAATCCTTGGGCGGCAGGCCCTTTGGTGAGGGCACCCCGCCGGGACCGCCGCTTGAGGGCGAGCGGGTACCCGCCGGTCACGGTGCGTAGCGCAACCGCTAGCTCCACACCGTGCGCACCGACCATTCCGCGTGCGGGACGTCCTGTAGTCCACCGGCGGCGTCGCGCACCAACGTCAGCAGCTGCACGGCGATCCCGGTCAGCCGCCCGCGTTGGGCGTCGATGGTGGGGATGGTGACAGCCAGCCTGGTCCCGGGTCGGAAGTAGGTCGTGGTGGTGTTTACCGGGTCCTCGTACACCTGAAGAAGCCGCCACGGTGCACGCCCGATCGCGCCGGGAACCGAGAGCTGCACCGGGTCGCGCGCGGTGACCGGCAACTCGCCCTGCGCGTGCGGTGTCTGACAGTCGTTGACGTTCAACACATTGCAATACACATACGGGCCGACCCGGATCAGATGCCCGTGTGTGTACGCGCTGATCTTCGGCTGCTGCGGGCCGTGGCCGGGTACCAGCAGCCATGTACCGACCCCGGCGCCCAGGGCCAGCACCACCACAACCGCCAGCAGCGCAACGCGACGCGTCATTCCCGCCCGGCCGCCGCCGCGTCGGCCCCGAGGCGGCCGCCTTCCTGCTCGACCATGACTGGCCGATTGCCCCCCAAGCCTGGGATCAACGAATCACCGTGGTAGCTGACGACAGTTTGGGCCAGACCGAGGATCAACACCGCGGTCACCGCGGTGAAACCCACCCACAGCTCGGTGTACAACATCACGCCCAGCGCGCCACCCAGCACCCATGCCAGCTGCAGCGTCGACTCGGAGCGACCGAAAGCGGAAGCCCGCGACTCCTCAGGCAGATCGTCCTGCAGCGAAGCGTCCAGTGAGGCCTTCCCGATTGCGCTGGCCCCCGACGTGACCAAGGTGGCCACGGCGGCCACCGCGAGGTTTCCGGCCACCGCGGCCGCCAATGCCGCCGCCGTAACCGCCACGGTGCATCGCACGACCAGCACTGCGGGCCTGCCCAATTGCAGCCGCGCGCTGGTGAAGTTGCCGGCGAAATTTCCGATCGCGGCCGCGGCGCCGATCAGGCCCAGCATGCCTAACTGCACCCACCCGCTGGCTTCATGCGCTTTGGCGACGAACGCCGGATACAAAAACAAAAAGCCCACCATCACCTTGATCGTGCAGTTTCCCCACAACGCGGTGATGATGTTGCGGCCCAACGGTTGTCGCAGCGCACCGCTAGCCCTCTTGACCTGCTCGGGCCAGCTTCGGCGCGTTCGGCCGGTCGGGACGCGATAGCTCAACGTGGCGGGCACCTCACCGGTGGTCACCTCGACCCAGCGCGGAATCCGCATCGACAACCACGCGCCTGCCAGTGTCACGGCGACGATGAAAAATAGCGCGCCGGGCAACTGAAACAGGTGAGTCAAGGCGAACTCGATCCCGCTTGCGATGCCACCGCCGACGATCGTCCCGCCGAGCAGCCCGAACACCGTCAACCGGGAATTCACCCGCACCAAATCGATGGTCGGCGGCATGACTCGCGGCGTCACCGCGCTGCGCAACACACTGAACGACTTGGACAGCACCATCATCGCCAGCGCCGCGGGATAGAGCACCCATGACGGGAAGCTTCCGGTAGCGCCGTCGTAGTTCATGATCAGCACCACCGCCAGCGCGGTGCGCAACACGAACGACAACGCCAGCGCCACCCGGCGACCATGCTGCAGTCGATCCAGCGCCGGACCGATCAGTGGCGCAACCACCGCGAACGGCGCGATGGTGATCAACAAATACAGCGCGACCCGAGACTTGCTCTCGCCCGTCGCCGCCGCGAAGAACAATGTGTTGGCCAGTGCGACGGCCATGGCGGAATCGACCGCGAAATTCGCGACCACCGGCCACGTCAGCGCCGTCAGCCCGGATCTGTCCGCGCCGTCGGCGGTGGCGGCGCGGTGCACCAGCCAGTACATCCGAGAACCCATTTCGCGGCTGCGCTGCGCTGCGGCGCGGGTGACGGTGATGCGTTCGCCGGAGGGCGCACCCCGCGGCGGCTCACTGCGTCCGCGCCCTTCAGCCGGTTCGTGGTGCAGCGGTGGCAGGTAGCGGTTGGCGCTCGGCATCGGCGGCGGGCGGCGCAACCGCTGATCACTGACGTCGTTGGCGGGGTAGTTGGCCATACCGGGATGCTCGCCAAGGCGTCCTGTCCGGGACCGTTGGCCAGGCGCACGCCCAACGTCGGTGTGGTCACGCCGCCATCCAGACACGAATCAATTCTTGCTCACGCCGACGGTGCGGGCGCGCAGGCGATCGGTGTGGCTGCTCGCCCTCTTGCTGCGGCAGTATCGGAGACAATGGAGGGCGTGATCGGAACCGAAGAAGCCGTACCCGCTGCTGGCAAGTGGCCGGAAGAGGTTGCCGCGCTTGTCACCGGCGCCGTCGACCAGGCCCGCGCGGCGATCGCGGAGTTCAGCGGCCCGGAAACGGTTGGCGAATACCTCGGTGTCAGCTACGAAGATTCCAGCGCGGCCACACACCGATTCTTGGCGCATCTGTCCGGCTATCAGGGGTGGCAGTGGGCCGTCGTCGTCGCCGCGTACCCGGGCGCCAATCACGCGACGATCAGTGAAGTGGTGCTGATCCCCGGTCCGACTGCGCTGCTGGCCCCGCAATGGGTTCCGTGGGAGCAGAGGGTTCGACCCGGGGACCTGGGACCCGGAGACCTGCTGGCTACTCCGCCAGACGACCCGCGGCTGGTGCCCGGTTACACCGCCAGCGGTGACCCGCAAGTCGATGAAGTTGCCGTCGAGATCGGGCTGGGCCGACGGCGGGTGATGAGCGCGTGGGGCCGCGCGCAAGCAGCGCAACGCTGGCACGACGGCGACTACGGTCCTGCCTCGCCGATGGCGCGCTCGACCAAAAGGGTGTGCCGCGACTGCGGCTTCTATCTTCCGCTGGCGGGTTCACTCGGGCGGATGTTCGGCGTCTGCGGCAACGAGATGTCCGCCGACGGGCATGTCGTGGACTCCCAGTACGGCTGCGGCGCGCATTCGGACACCCAAGCTCCGGCGGGCAGCGGTTCGCCAACGTACGACCCGTACGACGACGGGGTGCTTGACATCAGCGACAAGCCCGCGGAAACGAACTAGCCGGTCTCGGCTGCCGCCTTGATCTTGGCCAGCGAGGCGTTCATGCCGTCGACCAGTTCGCGCTCGAAACTGTCGACTCCCCCGAACAACGCGTTCACCGTCATAGTCGAGATCGGTTTGACGCCGTTCTCGGCGTGCCGGCTCTCGATTACCCGGGTTCCCTCGGCCGTCGGCTCAAGCTCGTAACTCCAGATCGTGCCGTTGGCGTTGACCCGGAACGCCAGTTTCTTCTCGGGAATGACTTCGGTGACCGTGCAGGTGGTTGGCCAAAACAGCTTGTTGCGACGGTTGAGGTTGACGGTGCGGGTTCCGGGACGCAGCGGGCCGAGTGGTCGCATCCATCGACACTGCGGGCTCCACTGCGGCATCCGGCCGAGATCAGAGATCAGCAGCCACACCCTCGAGGGTGCTGCTTTGATGTCGACTTCGGCTTGCAACAGCGGCGCTGCCATTGGTCCTCCCTGAAGTTTGCTCGTTCATCTGCGGTCCGGGTCGCGCCGGTGGCCCAAACCCGTCTGGGCACCGCGTGCCCCTCGGCGGGCGGCGTCGCGTTGCCACACGAAGATACCCGTGCCGAGCAGCCCGGTGGCCAGCCCCGCCACCGTTACCGGCCGCCACGTATCGAGGGCCGACACGGTGAACGCTGCGACGGTCGCGGCCAACCAGCCCAGCGCGCCCACGCCGATGACCGGCCATACCTCCAGCAGCCCAGCCGGAAGCGACGGCGGCTTGGGAGTCTCGTGAGGCTCGGTTGACATCGAGTCGAAGATACTTGGCGGCGCAAAGCGGCCCGAGGAGGATTCGGCCTAGACGATGCCAAGCCCTGATGATCTGTCGTAACCTTCGCGCTGTGATGGACGGGGACACGCGGCTAGCCAGCGATTTGTCGTTGGCGGTCATGCGGCTGTCCCGTCAACTGCGGTTCCGGCGTCCCCAGTCGCCGGTGTCGCTGTCGCAACTGTCGGCGCTGGCAACGTTGGACAAAGAGGGTGCGATGACACCCGGTGCATTGGCCGAGCGGGAACGGGTCAGGCCGCCGTCGATGACCCGGGTGATCGCCTCGCTGGCCGAGCTCGGCTTAGTGGACCGCACTGCACATCCGGTCGACGGCCGGCAAGTTCTGGTGTCGGTGTCTGAAGCCGGGGCGGACCTGCTGGAGTCCGAACGCCGCGCCAGTCGGGAGTGGCTGGCCCAGCGGCTCGCCGCACTGGGCAGCGCAGAGCGCGACACGCTGCGCACCGCGGCTGACCTGATGTTGGCGCTGGTCGACGAAAACCCGTGAACACCAACCGCTTCGGGGACGTCGATGTTCAGGATGTAACCGATCCCGACGACCCTCGCGTCGACGACTTCCGAGATCTCAATAGTGTCGACCGTCGCCCCGACCTGCCGACCGGCAAGGGATTGGTGATAGCCGAGGGAGTACTGGTGGTGCAGCGCATGCTGATGTCCCGGTTCACCCCGATGGCCTTGCTCGGCACCGACCGCCGGCTTGCCGAACTCAAAGCTGATCTGGTCGGTGTCGGTGCGCCCTACTACCGGGTGTCCGCCGACGTCATGGCACAAGTGGTCGGCTTTCACCTCAACCGCGGGGTGCTGGCCGCGGCGCGCCGGGTAGCCGAGCCGAGCGTTGCCCAAGTCGTCGACGGCGCGCGCACGGTCGTGGTGCTCGAAGGGGTCAACGACCACGAGAACCTTGGCTCGATGTTCCGCAACGCCGCCGGGCTGGGCATCGATGCGGTGGTCTTCGGGAGCGGCTGCGCCGACCCGCTGTACCGTCGTGCGGTCCGGGTATCCATGGGTCATGCACTGCTGGTGCCGTATGCACACGCGACAGACTGGCCTGCGGAGCTAAAATTGCTGCGAGACAAAGGCTTTCGGCTGCTAGCGATGACGCCCGACGAGCAGGCTCAGCCGTTGCCGGCGGCGATGGTCGCGCTGCACGACCAGCGGGTCGCCGTGCTGGTGGGCGCCGAGGGTCCGGGTTTGAGCGAAAAAGCGATGCGCGCCTGTGACATACGGGTGCGTATTCCGATGTCGCGCGGCACCGACTCACTCAACGTCGCCACCGCAGCCGCGCTGGCCTTCTACGAACGGGCCAGGCTGGGCAATTGAGCTAGGCTCACGCCGTGACTGACCACTCCACGCCGTGGGGCACGGGTTTGACGGTGGCCGGGTTTGTCGCCGCAGTGACCGGCGTCGCGGTCGTTGTGCTCACCCTGGGGCTGGTCCGGGTCCATCCCATGTTGGCCGTCGGGCTCAACATCGTTGCCGCCGGGGGGTTGGCGCCGACGTTGTGGGGCTGGCGGCACACTCCTGTGCTGCGCTGGTTCGTGCTGGGCGCAGGCGTCGGGGTGGCGGGCGCCTGGCTGGCGCTGCTGACGCTGGCGGCGTTGGGCCGCGCTTAGCGGTTTCCGCCCGAGCGCACGCCGAGCAAAACGTCTTCCCACGCCGGAACCGCCGGCTTGCCCCGACGGGCGCGCGCCGGCTGGCGTGGGCGTTCCGGGGGAGCGACCGGCTCCTGCGACGACGGCGGAGCGGGCTCGTCGAAGTCGAGCTGGGCCACCGGCGCCACTGACCGCAGCGGACGGTCGAAGTCGGGATCGATCAGCTCGCTGGCGGCGTCGTCGAGCGCGGTCACGGTCCCGCCGTGGGCGCCGGGGCAGAAGCGGAAGTGCGCGAGGTTGTCCGAGCGCCCTGCCTTCCACGCCAGCTGCACCGTCCAGCGGCCGTCGTCGCGGCGCCACGCATCCCAGCTGGTGCTGTCGGGATCAAGACCACGCGCCGACAAGGCGGCGGTCACCGTCTCCAGCAGCGTCAGCACCGCGGGGCCGTCGGCGAGCACGGGGTGTGCAGCGGTTGCCAGCTCGGCCGCCCGAGAGCGCTCCAGCAGCACCGGGTGCGCGAACCGCTGGACTCGCGCGATATCGGCTCCGGTCGCTGCGGCCACCTGCTCGACCGATGCGCCCGCGCGGATGCGGGCCTGAATCTCCTTGGGGCTGGGCACGTTGTTGACCTCGATGTCGATCCGGGTCTGTCCCAGCCGTGCCCCGTCGCCGCGTACCGCCGCCCGCAACCGGTCGTCGACCAGCAGCTTGAACTTTTCGCTCGGGTCCCCGTTACTGGCAAGGCCTTCACAGATGATGTGTTTGCCGTCGACATCGAGTCCAAGCACCGTGAGTTCCCGCATGTCGACCTCCTCGCAGGCTCTTTGCATACCAACGCGGTGGGCCTGTCAGGTGCGCACTCTAATGCAGCTAGCGGCGATAACCGCGCTGACACGCGGGCCGGCTGACAACCGTTCAGAGCCGCTCGACCACCCAGTCGATGCACTCGGTGAGTGCGCTGACGTCATCGGGGTCGACCGCGGGGAACATGCCGACCCGCAGCTGGTTGCGGCCGAGTTTGCGGTACGGCTCGGTGTCGACGATGCCGTTGGCGCGCAGCACCTTGGCGACCGCCGCAGCATCGACCCCGTCACTGAAGTCGATCGTGCCCACCACCTGGGACCGCAGTCGCGGCTCGGCAACGAACGGTGTGGTGTAGGGCCGCTCTTGCGCCCAGGAGTACAGCCGCTGCGAGGAGTCGGCGGTGCGCTTGACCGCCCATTCCAGCCCGCCGTTTCCGACCAGCCAGTCGATTTGCTCGGCCAGCAGTATGAGTGTGCCGATCGCCGGGGTGTTGTAGGTCTGGTTCTTGAGGCTGTTGTCGACCGCGATCGGCAGCGACAGGAAGTCGGGCACCCAGCGTCCGGAAGCGGCGATCGCGTCGATGCGCGCGAGCGCCGGCGGGCTCAGGAGTGCGATCCACAAGCCGCCGTCGCTGGCGAAACTCTTCTGCGGCGCGAAGTAGTAAGCGTCGGCCTCGGTGATGTCGACCGGCAGGCCGCCAGCACCCGAGGTGGCGTCGATGGCGACCAGGGCATCGCCCGAGCCGGCCGGGCGTTGTACCGGCACCGCCACCCCGGTCGATGTTTCGTTGTGTGCCCAGGCGATGACGTCGACCGACGGGTCGCTCTGCGGTTCCGGCGCGCTGCCAGGATCGGCCTTGATCACGATCGGGTCGCCGATGAACGGGTTCTTGGCGACCGCCGAGGTGAACTTGGAGCTGAACTCGCCGTAGCTCAGGTGCAGCGACCGTTTGTCGATGAGGCAGAACGCCGCGGCATCCCAGAACGCCGTCGCGCCGCCGTTGCCCAGAATCACCTCGTAGCCGTCGGGCAGCGAGAAGTAGTCGCGCAACCCGTCTCGGACCCGGCCGACCAGGTCTTTTACCGGGGCCTGCCGGTGCGACGTGCCGAACAGGCCGGCGGCGCTACCGCTCAGCGCCTGTAATTGTTCGGGGCGAACCTTCGACGGTCCACAACCGAAGCGGCCGTCGCGGGGTTTGATGCCGTCAGGAATCGTCAACTGGTCAGCCATGGCCACCAGCCTAATGAGAACTGCTTATGTGACTGCGGTCACATCTGAGTCGCTGAGTTCGGCTGTGCCACAGTGCCGTCCGGGGGTCTAGAAAGTTGGCGATACCTGCGGTACTGTGTACACGAAGCGTCCAAATGTAAACCTCATAGGAGGCTAGCCCATGGCTCGGACGAAAATTGTGCAGCGATGGCGGCGCAACATGGACGTGTTGGACGACGCCGAGTACGTGGAGAAGCTGCGCACACTGTCCGAGGGGTCGGTGCGGCGCAATTTCAACCCGTACACCGATATCGACTGGAACTCGCCGGAGTTCGCGGTCACCGAGAACGACCCGCGGTGGGTCCTGCCGGCCACTGACCCGCTGGGCCGGCATCCCTGGTATCAAGCGCAGCCGCTGGAGCGCCAGATCAAGATCGGTATGTGGCGG
>NZ_DASRBZ010000238.1:0-16356 GCF_035653355.1 Mycobacterium sp.
ACCAGCACCGGGCTCGCCGACGCCCAAGGCCTGGCACTGGCCGATGACGTGGCAGCCCCGCTGTCGCTGCCGGTGTTCGACAACTCCGCGATGGACGGCTACGCGGTGCGCGCCGAAGATGTCTCCGCGGCAACGGCTGAGCAGCCAGTGAAATTGCCTGTGGCCGAAGACATTCCGGCGGGACGCACCGACACGCTCACGCTGGCGCCGGACACCGCGCACCGGATCATGACCGGCGCCCCAATGCCGGCCGGGGCGACTGCCGTGGTTCCGGTCGAAAACACCGACGGCGGCACCGAGACCGTGGCAATCTACGCCACCGCCCCCGAGGGTCGCCATATCCGGCGCACCGGCGAAGACGTCACCGCGGGCACCACGGTGCTGCGGGCCGGGCAAGTCGTCACCCCGGCGGTCGTGGGACTGGCCGCGGCGCTCGGATTGCCCGAGCTGACCGTGATCCCGCGGCAGCGGGTGCTGGTGGTCTCCACCGGCTCGGAGCTGGTGTCGCCGGGCACGCCGCTGCAGCCAGGGCAGATCTACGAATCCAACGCGGCAATGCTGGCCGCCGCTGTGCGCGACGCCGGCGCCAGCGTGGTCGCCACCCCAACCGCGGGCGACGACGTCGCCCAGTTCGCCGCGGTGCTCGATCGCTACGCCAGCGAGGCGGACTTGATCATCACCAGCGGCGGGGTCAGCGCGGGCGCCTACGAGGTGGTCAAGGACGCGTTCGGCCGGGCCGGCGATCAGGGAGTGGAGTTCGTCAAGGTGGCGATGCAGCCGGGGATGCCGCAGGGCGTCGGCCGGGTGGCCGGCACGCCGATCGTCGCGCTGCCCGGCAACCCGGTCAGCGCGCTGGTGTCCTTCGAGGTGTTCATCCGCCCCGCGCTGCGCACCGCGATGGGGCTGCCAGCTCCGGGGCGGCCGCGCCGCTCGGCGGTGCTCACCGAGGCGCTGACCTCGCCGAGCGGCAAGCGGCAGTTCCGCCGCGGCGTGCTGGACGCCGCCGCCGGCACGGTCACCAGCTATGGCCCGCCGGCGTCACATCACCTGCGCTGGCTGGCGTCGGCGAACTGCCTGCTGGACATCCCCGAGGACGTCACCGAAATACCGGCCGGATCGCAGGTGGAAGTTTGGGACCTGTCGGCTCCGTAAGATGACCGCGTGGCACGACGCCCCCGCCCCGCCGGAGACGACCTGAAGTCCGGCCCGCAGCGCCTAGTCGCGTTGCTGCGCTCGACGATTCCGCCGGTGCATCCAGCGGGGCTGCCGTTCATCGGCGCCGGGCTGGCCGTGGCTGTAACCGGACGCCGTCACCGCTGGGCGCGCCGGGCTGGGCTGCTGACCGCGGGCGCCTGTGCGGGCTTCTTCCGCCACCCGCCGCGCGTGCCGCCCAGCCGGCCCGGTGTTGTCGTCGCACCCGCCGACGGGTTGGTCTGCCTGGTCGACACCGCGGCCCCGCCCGCCGAACTCGGCCTACCCGACGCGCCCCTACCCCGGGTCAGCATCTTCCTGTCGCTGCTAGACGCCCACGTGCAGCGGGCACCGGTCAGCGGCGAGGTGGTCAGCGTGCAACACCGGGCGGGCCGCTTCGGCTCGGCCGACCTGGCTGCGGCCAGCGAACACAACGAGCGCACCAGCATGCTGCTGCGTACCGAAAACGGTGTGCAGATCGTCGTCGTGCAGATCGCCGGTCTGCTGGCACGGCGCATCGTCTGCGACGCGCGGGCCGGTGACAAGCTGGCGATAGGTGACACCTACGGCTTGATCCGGTTCGGTTCGCGGCTGGACACCTATCTGCCCGAGGGAGCCGAGCCGCTGGTCAGCGTCGGGCAGCGGGCACTCGCGGGTGAAACCGTGCTGGCCGAACTGTGATCACCGCCAAGCCCCGCGGCCGGCCGTCGGTCAACCTGCGCATCCTGCCCAGCTCGATGAGCGTGCTGGCCATCTGCGCGGGGCTCACTTCGATCCGGTTCGCGCTGGAAGGTCAGCCGCACGCAGCGATGGCCCTGATCGCCGCGGCCGCCATCCTCGACGGGCTCGACGGTCGGGTCGCGCGCTTCTTCGACGCCGAATCGCGGATGGGCGAAGAGATCGACTCGCTGGCCGATGCGGTGAACTTCGGGGTGGCGCCGGCGATGGTGGTCTACGCGTCGCTGCTTTCCGCCTCACCCGCGGGCTGGGTAGTGGTGTTGCTGTATGCGGTTTCGATCGTGCTGCGGCTGGCGCGGTTCAACGCGCTGCTCGACGACGCCACCCTGCCGGCCTACACCCGGGAGTTCTTCGTCGGCATGCCCGCCCCGGCCGGCGCGATCGCGGTGCTCGGGCCGCTGGCCGCCAAGCTGCAGTTCGGCACCGGCTGGTGGAGTTCTCCGTGGTTTATCTGCGCCTGGGTGGCAGCTTGTTCGCTGCTGGTGGTCAGCCGGATCCCGATGAAGAAGATGCATGCGGTCGCCGTGCCGCCGAACTTGGCCGCGCTGCTGCTGGCGGTGTTGGCAATCGTCGCGGCGGTGGCATTCCTGTTTCCCTACGTACTGGTCATGGTGGCGATCGCGGCGTACCTGTGCCACATCCCGTTCTCCGTCCGCAGTCACCGCTGGCTGGCCGAGCATCCCGAGGTATGGGGCGAGCGACCCAAGCAGCGGCGCGCCGTGCGCCGGGCGATCCGCCGGGCCCAGCCCAACCGCCGTTCGATGGCCCGGCTGGGACTGCGCAAGCCAGCCGGCCGGACATGACGCCCCAGCTGACCCTCACCGCGCGGCTGAACACCTCGCCGGTTGACTCCCGCCGCGGCGTCGTCCGGTTGCACCCGAATGCCATTGCCGCCCTTGGTATTCGGGAATGGGACGCGGTGTCGCTGACCGGCTCGCGGGCCACCGCGGCGGTCGCCGGCATGGCGGGTGCAGAGACCCCGGTCGGCACGATCCTGCTCGACGACCTGACGCTGTCCAACGCCGGACTACGCGAGGGCATGCCGGTGATCGTCGCCGCGGTCACGGTGTATGGCGCGCGGTCGGTGACGCTGAGCGGCTCACCGCTGACCACACAGTCCGTTGCGCCGGCCACCTTGCGGCAAGCCCTGCTGGGCAAGGTGCTCACCGTCGGCGACGCGGTATCGCTGCTGCCCCGCGATCTGGGGCCGGGCACCTCCGCCTCAGCGGCCACCCGCGCGCTGGCATCGGCGGTCGGCATCAGCTGGACCTCCGAGCTGCTGACCGTCACCGGCGTCGACCCCACCGGGCCGGTGAGCGTGCAGCCCAACTCGCTGGTGACCTGGGGAGCCGGTGTGCCGGAAGCCGCGCAAGAACCGGCCGCCCGCCCCGTCAGCGTCGACGACCTCAAAGGCATGCACGCACAGGCGGCCAAGCTGACCGAGTGGCTCAAGCTCGCGCTCGACGAGCCGCACCTGCTGCAGGCCCTGGGCGCCGACGCCCGGCTCGGCGTGCTGGTGTCCGGTCCGGCAGGCGTGGGCAAGGCGACGCTGGTGCGCGCGGTATGCGATGGTCGCCGGCTGGTGGAACTCGACGGCCCGGAGGTCGGCGCGCTGGCCGCCGAGGACCGGCTCAAAGCGGTGACGACCGCAGCTGCAACCGTCCGCGACGGCGGCGGGGTGCTGATGATCGCCGACATCGATGCGCTGCTGCCGGCCACCGCCGAGCCAGTGGCCACCTTGATCCTGGCGGAACTGCGCGCGGCGGTTGCCACCGACGGTGTGGCGTTCATCGCTACCTCGGCCATACCGGATCGCCTGGACAGCAGGCTGCGGGCACCCGATCTGTGCGACCGGGAACTCGTGGTGCCCCTGCCCGACGCCGCCACCCGCGCCGCGCAGCTGCAGGCGTTGCTGCAGTCGGTTCCCACAAGTGACCTCGACTTTGACGAAATCGCCAGCCGCACACCAGGATTCGTTGTGGCCGACCTGGCCGCATTGGTGCGTGAGGCCGCGCTGAGGGCGGCGGCGCGAGCCAGCGCCGACGGTAAACCGCCGGCACTGACCCAAGACGACCTGATCGGCGCATTGCAGGTGATCCGGCCGCTGTCCCGCTCGGCGGCCGAAGAGGTACCGGTCGGCAGCATCACACTCGACGACGTCGGCGACATGGCCGACACCAAACAGGCACTGACGGAGGCGATGCTATGGCCGCTGCAGCACCCCGACACCTTCGCCCGGCTCGGCATCGAGCCGCCACGCGGAGTGCTGCTCTACGGCCCACCGGGCTGCGGCAAGACCTTTCTGGTGCGCGCACTGGCCAGCACCGGGCAGCTCTCCGTGCACGCCGTCAAAGGCTCCCAGCTGATGGACAAGTGGGTGGGCAGCAGCGAGCGAGCTGTTCGTGACTTGTTCAAAAGGGCCCGCGATTCCGCGCCCTCGCTGGTGTTCCTCGACGAGATCGACGCGCTGGCGCCGCGGCGCGGCCAAAGCTTCGACAGCGGTGTCACCGACCGGGTGGTCGCCGCGCTGCTGACCGAGCTCGACGGCATCGATCCGCTGCGCGACGTCGTCGTGCTGGGCGCCACCAACCGCCCCGAGCTGATCGACCCTGCGCTGCTGCGGCCCGGACGGTTGGAGCGGCTGGTGTTCGTCGAGCCACCGGCCGCCGCGGCGCGCCGCGACATCCTGCGCACGGCAGGCAAGTCCATTCCGCTGGCCGCCGACGTCAACATCGACGCGCTGGCCGCCGAGCTCGACGGCTACAGCGCCGCTGACTGCGTGGCCTTACTGCGGGAAGCCGCGCTCGCCGCGATGCGACGCTCCATCGACGCCGCCGACGTCACCGCCGCCGACGTCGCGGCCGCGCGGGAAAAGGTGCGGCCATCGCTGGATCCGCGTCAGCTGGAGTCGCTCCGCGCATTCGCGGCCTCGCCGTAGCTGACCAGAAGCGCGCGTGCCGCCGCGGCGACGTCGTCCTCCAACCAGTCGGGCATCGGGTCGTCGTAGGCATGACGGCGCACGACGGCATAAGGCAGATCGGCGACCGCCCGAGCGACGGCGTAGACGCAGCGCTCATCGCTGCTGCCATAGAGCTCTTCGGCGAAAACTCGCACCCGCTCCAGCAGCGGCGCATTGCGGGCGGCAAGAGTCTCCCGGAACGCCGCGTCGGGTCCGCCGTCGAGCAGGTCGCCCGGCCGAATCGTCAACAGCAGCCGGGCGTCCTCGGGAAACTCCCGCATGAAGCGCACCGCCGCAACGGCCATCACGACGGCGGCCTCCAGGGCGGTCTCGCCGGTCGCGGCCATCGCCCGAGTCTGAAAGCGCTCGAGTGCGCGCAGCCAGGCCGCCGTGAGGATGCCGTTGCGGTTGCCGAACCGGTGATACAGCGTCCCCGCGGGCGCTCCGCTGGCTTTCGCGATCGCCGCCACGCTCGCCGCGCGCGGTCCTTCGGCGAGCACCAGGGCCCGGGTTGCGTCGAGGATCACATCGGTTTGGTGCTTCCGCGGAGGCGCCACGATCTAGTACGGTCCTTCTATATGGAACGATTACCCTATATCGATGAGCATGCCATAGCCATCCCCGCATCTTCGGCAGCCACGTGGGTGGCGTTGTTGGAGGTCATGTGCCGCGATCCGCGTGACCCGGCTAGCGTGCCGATCGGATTCGTCCTGGATGAAGCGCGACCGGCCGAACGGTTCGCCCTGAGAGGCCGCCACCTGTTCGCGGTGTACCGGTGGGTGTTCGAGCTGGATCCTGACGGGCCCGGCCGGACTCGCCTGCGTTCGTCGACCTGGGCGAAATTTCCCGGGGTGCACGGCAAGATCTATCGCGCCCTGGTCATCGGGACCGGCGGCCACCGCGTCGTCGTGCGATGGACGCTTCGGCGGATCGCCCAGCGGGCAGAGACCAACGCCGACTACGTCGACGTGTTCGAAGTCCCGCTGCTTCCCGGGGACGTGCGTACTGCCGAACAAGCATTCCGTGACGCGCTGAGAAACACACCGCGCCCGCTTGGCCGTCTTGTCTTGTGGATCCACCGACACGTCCTGCGACTTCGGTTAGCTCCCGGGATCTCGCCCGCGCATGTCATCGGCTGGGCGATCACGCGTTCGGACGACGACGAGGTCGAGCTAGCGGCGGATGGGCCACTTATGCGTGGCCAGCTGACGCTGCACCGTGAGGACCGCCGCGCCGTACTCGTTACTCGCCTGCACTACCACCACAAACTCGCCGCCCGAACGGTGTGGGCCGTGGTTGGCCCGCTGCACCGGATGGTTGCGCCTCGGCTGATGCAGCGCAGCGCCCATCCAGTAGCGTGAAATAGCCAGTAGCCCAATCGATTACATCGCCGTCCCGCTCGCTCGGACGTTCTATCCCCTAAAGCGCCGTCCGTCTGACCGGTAGACTGCCTAGAGAAAATGCCCCCACAGGCTCGGGAATCTCTGACGGGCCGGCAAGGATGACGGCGATGGCGAGAACTGAGAGCGACAGCTGGGACATCACCGAAAGCGTCGGCGCCACAGCGCTGGGCGTGGCGATGGCGCGGGCCGCGGAATCGGACTGCAAATGCCCGCTATTCACCGACCCGTACGCGCAATCGTTCATCGATGCCGCCGTCGAACGGGGTTGGCAGGCTCCGTCATCAGGGCCGATGGCCGAGCGGCTACGAGCGATCGGCGGCTACGCTGCGGCGCGGACCAAGTGGTTTGACGAGTACTTCATCGCCGCCGGCGCCAACGGCATCCAGCAGGTGGTCATTCTGGGCGCGGGCCTGGATACCCGCGCCTGGCGGCTGCCGTGGGTGGACGGCACTGTTGTATATGAGATCGATCAGCCCAAGGTGCTGCAGTTCAAGTCCGACACGTTGGCCAGACGCAGTGCCCATCCTGCCGTCGGCTATGTGGCGGTTCCGGTGGATCTACGGCAGGACTGGCCGAAGGCGTTGCGCGAGGCGGGTTTTGACCCGTCGGCAGCGACGGCGTGGTGTGCCGAAGGGCTGATCCCGTATTTGTCGGCGGCGGACCAGGATCTGATGTTTGAGCGGATCGCCGGTCTCACTTCGCGGGGCAGCCGGGTGGCGGCCGACACGTTCAGCGCCGGCTTTTTCGACCCGGACTACCTAGAGCGCCGCAGCGAGAAGATGCGTCGCCTGCGCGAGGC
Source organism: Mycobacterium sp. (assembly GCF_035653355.1). Taxonomy (GTDB): domain Bacteria; phylum Actinomycetota; class Actinomycetes; order Mycobacteriales; family Mycobacteriaceae; genus Mycobacterium. The sequence goes on from NZ_DASRBZ010000238.1 coordinate 7,091, forward strand.
CAGCGACATGCCGCCCGCCCAAGACTTGTGGTTCATCGAGGAGCGCACCGACTTGACCGAGTGGCTCACTCAACGCGGCTGGCAAGTGACGGCGATCGAGGCGCTGGACCTGATGGAGCGCTACGGCCGCTCGCCCGACGGCGACCCTGAGGACGCCGCCCCGCGCAGCGTGTTCATCGAAGGCCGGCTCACAGCCAGCGTCCCATCCGCCACATGAATCACTAAGCGGCAGGGGGACATAGCATTTGACCGAGACCTGGCCCTGGGCGCCTACTCCGAGAGCTGAAACTCCACCATCGCCGTGACGGAGTCCAAAGCCTCGCCCAGCGCCGCCAACCGCTCCGCAGCCGAGGGCGCCGACAGCACGGCGTAACGGTCGGCCGGCCCGATCGGCAGCCGCGACGCCAACCCGTACAACCGCTTTGCGGTGTCGCCGGACCCATCCGGCCCGTAACCCAACACCGTTTCGCGGTCGGGCAGCCGAGCGCCACGGGCTGTGGCGACTCGTTCGAACAACGCCACCACCCGGTCTTCCAGCTCATGCAACTCTGTCTCGCTGACCGGCTCGCCCGGGTCGTCAGGCCAGATCTGCACGATCGCCCGCGGGTAAGGGTCGTCGGGCAGCCATTCGCGCACCCGGATCCGCTCGCCCACCCGGCAGCGCAGACCGTAGCGATCCGAGCCCATATCGATGCACTGCACAATGTCGGCCAGCGCGCCGATGTCGCAGCGGGTATCGCCGCCGCCGACCTCGCGGCCCCGGGAGATCAGCACCACACCGAATCGCGGATCGGCCTCGCGCATGCAGTCGCGCACCAGCGCGGCATACCGCGGCTCGAAGACCCGCAACGGCAGGTCATCACCCGGCAGGAACGCCGACTCCAGCGGAAACATCGGCACCTCAACGGTTTCCGTATCACCGGCCATCAGATGTCCAGTTCGCCGATGAGTGCGTCGACCACCGCGCGCAAATCCCCGTCGTGCTCCTCGGCCACCCGGCGCTGCCGCTGATAAGAGGCCCCCACCCGCGGAATGTCGGCGACCGCGGCCAGCTCGTCGGAGCAGTGCAACGACTTCGCCACGGGCTCCAAGCGGTTGAGCACGTCGACCAGGTCGTCGGTGACCAAGCGTTCGTTGCTGTTGGCGTCGAGAATGATGATCGCGTCCAGCCCGTAGCGGGCGGCGCGCCACTTGTTCTCCTGCACATGCCACGGCGGCATGTTCGGCAGCGTCTCGCCGGCTTCGAGCCTGCGGTCCAAATCGACCACCAGGCAGTGGGTCAACGCCACCAACGCGGCCAGCTCGCGTAAGTTGGGCACCCCGTCGCAGACGCGCACCTCGAGGGTGCCTTTATGGGGCGACGGCCTGATGTCCCAACGGATCTCGTCCATGTGGTCGATGATTCCGGTCTTCTTCTGGTCGTAGACAAAGCCTTCGAACTCGGCCCACTTCTGAAAGTGAAACGGCAGACCGGCAGTGGGCAGCTGCTGAAACATCATCGCCCGGTTGCTGGCATATCCGGTATCCTCGCCGCCCCACCAGGGTGAGGACGCCGAGAGCGCCAACAGGTGCGGGTAGTACTGCAGCAGGGCCGTCATGATCGGCATCACCTTGTGCGCCGAGGAGATCCCGACGTGGACGTGCACGCCCCAGATCAACATCTGCCGGCCCCACCACTGGGTGCGTTTGATCAGCTCGGCGTAGCGAGGCGCGTCGGTGAGCTTCTGGGCGGACCACCGGGCGAACGGGTGAGCGCCCGCGCAGAACAGCTCCATGCCGCGGTCCCGCACGATCTTGCGCGCGGTCCGCAAGGTGCAGCGCAGGTCTTCCATCGCTTGTCCGGTGCAGTCGCAGATACCGCTGACGATTTCAACGGTGTTGCGCAGCAATTCCTTGTGCACTCTTGGGTTTTCGCCAATTTCGGCGATGACCGCGGTGGCTTCGTTGCTCAGGTCGCGGGTCTGCGCGTCGACGAGCGCGAACTCCCATTCCACACCCACCGTCGGCCGGGGCGACCGGGCGAAGTCGATGCGGGCGGCTGCCCTGCTGGCCGGCAAGCTAGCCGGTACCGATGACACCGCACGCCACCCGCTTGCCGGCGTCGCCGGTGGACATGGTCATGGGATCGGGACCGGGTGCGCCGTTGACCTGTGTGTAGCGCTCCGCGGGGATGTTGGCGAAGTTGTCGGGGCCGGCGTGAATGATGATCGCCGTCTTGGCGCCGGAGATCAGGTCCTGCTTGGTGAACGCGTCGGTGGTAGTCACCAGTAACGCCGCACCGTCCTTGCGCACCTGCAGCGACGTGAGGTCACCACTTTCCGGGGACCCGGTGTGCCCGGGCGCCTGGAAATGCCCGCCGGCGGAGAGGAAGTCGCCGGGCGGACCGCCTGTGGGTGCGACCGAGTTGGCCTCGCACTTGCCCACCGAGTGGATGTGCAGGCCGTGGAATCCCGGAGTCAACTGGCCCAGCCCGGTGGTGCGCACGGTGATCGTGACGTAGCCGGGGTCGAATTCGAACGTGGCGGTGGCGACCTGGGTACCGTCGGGCGCACGCAGGTGGGTGGTGATCGTCTCCGGCGGCACCGGTCCCCCTTCCGGAGGGGTTTTCGGCGGCGCGGGTGATCCCGTCCACACCGACGGAGTGGTGCCGGGCGTGCTCGCCGGGGGCTGATTCGGGGTGCACCCTCCCAGCAGCGCGACCGGGACGGCGAGCGCCCCGAACGTAGTTGCGGCAGCAACTGTGCGGCTTTTCGCGAGCTTGACCATAGCGAGAGCCTATCGCCTTGCCGCCCCAGATGTGGTTAGCCCGCGACCGCCACGATGACGCCCGGCGGCTGGTCCGCAACGGCCGCGATACGGGGTTTGACCGGCGCATTCAACTGCTTGCCGACGGCATCCGCGGTGTCGCGCTCGCCCGCGGTGTTGCTGAAGTACACCGTGGTGGCCGCGACATCGGGCAGTGAGAGATTGCCAACCTCGGTGACGTTGAAACCTGCGCTTTTGAGCTGGTCTGCGGTGCGCCCGGCCACACCCTCTTGGCCGGAGATGTTGTAGACGCGCACATCGGAGCGGTGCACCGCCGACGCCCCCTTGGCCGGGGCCGGCGTGCTAGTCGTCACAGTGGTCACCGACGTCGAGTCGTCGTCATCGGAGCTCCCGTGAGAACCCATCGCCTGCAACCCGACCAGCAGGAAGATCACCCCCAGGAACAGCAGCACCATCACCATGGCGCGCAGGGGTAATCCTGAGGAGTCGGGAACGCGTTCGTTCATCGAGCCAACTGTATCCAGCAGTGCCCGAGACGGCGCAAATGCAGGTGCAGAGTCAGGTGACCTCGAAACCCAGCCGCCGCGCGGCGCGGGCCTTCTGCCGACTGGCGCGCAACCGCCGCAGCCGTTTCACCAGCATCGGGTCGGCCGCCAACGCCTCAGGGCGGTCGATCAGGGCGTTGAGAACTTGGTAATAGCGTGTCGCTGACATCGAGAACAACTCTTTGATGGCTTCTTCTTTGGCCCCCGCGTATTTCCACCATTGGCGTTCGAACGCCAAGATGTCGTGTTCGCGGCGGGTCAGGCCATCGGCGATTTCGGAGTCGTCCCCCGATCGATTTGCCCGCGCCATGGCGCTGTCCATATCGCTTCCCCTGGACCCTTCCGGCGAATTCCCAAATGGCTTGAATTTCTTTATGAAGTGGCATGCTTCGGCGATATTCAACCACGCCCCCAACTGTTGGCCGGTAACCCAGGCCCGCGAGTCGGGCCACTTTAACTGCCTGTCTCGATCGCCGTGCTCCTCCTCCCGCCGCTTCTCGGCGCGCATCGTCGCACCGCCTAAGCTGAATCGCCGTGCTCCTCCTCCCGCCGCTTCGCGGCGCGCATCGTCGCACGGCCTAGGCTGAATCGCCGTGCTCCTCCTCCCGCCGCTTCGCGGCGCGCATCGTCGCACGGCCTAGGCTTGCCCATCGTGGCCGTCGTACCCATTCGCATCGTGGGCGATCCAGTCCTGCACACCCCGACCAGCCCGGTGCCGGTCGGCCCGGACGGCTCGCTGCCCGCCGACCTGCCGGAATTGATCGCCACTTTGTACGACACCATGGAGGCTGCCTACGGGGTGGGCTTGGCGGCCAACCAAATTGGCGTCGGGCTTCGACTGTTCGTCTACGACTGCCCCGATGAGCGTGGGAAATCCGCCCGCCGCCGCGGCGTGATCATCAACCCGGTGCTGGAAACATCCGAAATACCCGAGACCATGCCCGATCCCGATAATGACGACGAAGGCTGCCTGTCGGTGCCCGGGGAGTCGTTTCCGACTGGACGCGCGAAATGGGCAAGGGTCACCGGACTGGACGCCGACGGCAATCCCGTGAGTGTAGAAGGCACCGGACTGTTCGCGCGGATGCTGCAGCACGAGACCGGACACCTGGACGGATTCTTGTATTTGGACCGCTTGGTCGGCCGGCACGCCCGCGCAGCCAAGCGGGCGGTCAAAGCGCACGGTTGGGGTGTGCCGGGACTTTCCTGGACACCGGGTGAGGGGCCCGACCCGTTCGGCCACTGATGCTGTCCTGGCCCGATCTGGGGACGCGGGTGACGGTGCGCTACCGCCGGCCCCCCGGGTCAGTGCCGCCGCTGACCGACGCGGTCGGCCACCTACTGCAGATCGACCCGGTGGTGCGGGTCCGCACGAAAACCGGCGCGGTGGTGCAATTTGCGTCCGCCGACGCGGTAGCGCTGCGGGTGTTGACGGACGCGCCGGTGCGCACCTCGCAGATCCGCGCGCTCGAGCACGCCGCAGCCTTGGCGTGGCCGGGCGTCGAGCAGTGCTGGCTGGACGGCTGGCTGCTGCGCACCGGGCACGGCGTCACGTTGGCCGCCAATTCAGCTGTGCCGCTGGATGTCTCGGCCGATGCCAGTGCCATCCCCGCCATCGTGGACTGGTACAGGGAGCGCGGCCTGACACCGCGGCTGGCCATTCCGGAGCGCCTGCTGCGGCTGCCCATCGCCGGTGAACACCCGCGCCGGATGCTGGTGCGCGACGCGGACGGAACCGAACTCGACCCGTCGGTGTCGCTGGCGGCCTGCCCGGACGACGAGTGGCTGCGGTTCTATGACCGCCCGGTGCCCGTCGATGTGCTGACCGCGGTCCTCGACGGTGAGTTGGCGTTCGGCAGATACGCGGATGAGGCGGTCGGTCGCGCTGCGGTCACGGATGCGCCCGACGGGACGCGTTGGGTCGGCTTGTCGGCGCTGCGCATCGTGAGCGGCCGGCACGCCTCGGCGCTGTGCGAGGCGCTGCTTTCCTGGGGTGCTAGCCGCGGAGCCACCCGTGGCTATATCCGCCTCAGCGACGAGATGACGCTCGCCGGCAGCGTCATTGAATCGCTCGGGTTCACGCTGCACCATCGCAGCCGTTACGTGATTGCGCAGCCACGGTTATGGTCGGGCCATGAGTGATTGCGGCGACACGCTGCACCCGGCTTCGCCGCGCTTGCGATCGCCGCGACCTGACGGCACACCTGATTGCGGCGACCCGCTACTGCGATTGGCAACGTGGAATGTCAATTCGATTCGCACCCGCCTGGATCGGGTGCTCGACTGGCTGCGCCGCGCCGACGTCGACGTACTCGCGATGCAGGAAACCAAATGCGCCGACGACCAGTTCCCCACCCTGCCGTTCTTTGAACTCGGCTACGAGGTGGCGCATTGCGGGTTCAACCAGTGGAACGGCGTGGCGATCGCGTCGCGGGTGGGCCTCGACGACATCGAGGTCGGCTTCACCGGACAGCCCACCTGGGATGCCACGGCCGCTGCTGAGGCACGGGCGCTGGCCGCCACCTGTGCCGGCGTGCGGGTATGGAGCCTCTACGTTCCCAACGGCCGCGCCGTAGGCGATCCGCACTACACCTACAAGTTGAATTGGCTTGCGGCGCTGCGGGATACGGCCGAAGGGTGGCTGCGCGACGATCCGTCGGCGCAGATCGCGCTGGTCGGTGACTGGAACATCGCCCCCACCGACGACGACGTGTGGAGCGTGGATTTCTACCGAGGCTGCACCCATGTCTCCGAGCCCGAGCGCAAGGCGTTCAACGCTATCCTCGACGCCCAATTCACCGACGTGGTACGGCCTTTCGCACCAGGGCCCGGCGCCTACACCTACTGGGACTACACCTCGCTGCGCTTCCCGAAGGGACAAGGGATGCGCATCGACTTCATCCTCGCGTCACCCGCGCTGGCGGAACGGGTCGTCGACGCGAAGATCGTCCGCGACGAGCGCAAAGGCAAGGCCCCCAGCGACCATGCACCGGTAATGGTGGATTTGCACCGCGATTGAGTCGTATTGTCGAAATACCGGTGCGTTGACTGGCAGCCAGCTGTGCATCTTCTGAGTGTTTGCTTGCTGCGGGACTCGCGATTTATAGATATTGGACAGAATCTTGCTGTTCCCGGCAGGGCGGCCCGTTTGCGGGTATACCGTGACGAACCGTTCTGCAGGGGGATCAGCAGGGGCCAGGGAGTCATGATGGGTGTCGGCGACGCGGTACGCGGCGTAGGTCGAACAGTGAGTCGCGCGGCAAATGCGACCACGATGGCCGCGGGCGCGGTGGGCGGCGCCGCGGTCAACGGTGTCGTCGGCGCTGTGCAGGGCGCCGCGTCCGGTGTCCAGCGCGGGGTGGCCAGCGGAAGCCATTCGACGCCCGCCGCCGCGTTGACGTTGGGCGCACTCGGTGTCACCGGGCTGGTCGAGTGGCCGTTGATCCTGGCGGTCGGCGCCGGCGCCCTGGTGTTGCGACAGCTGAACCGGCAATCCGGCGCGACGGCAATCGGCTCGCCGTCGAAGGCTGCGCCGGCCAAATCGAATACATCCACGGCTTCCGAGCCGGCCAAGAAAACTTCCGCGCCAGCCAAAAAGCAGACGACCTCGAAAGCCGCAAAAGCGCCCGCCAAGCGCTCGCGCAGCGGCCAGTCCCGTGGCAAGCAGTAGTCCAGAGGGCATTGAGTAACGATTGAGTACCGTCGGATCCGTGGCAAGATCCACGCCGCTGCGCGCGGTCGCGATGGGAATACAGGCAACGTCAGCGCTCGTCGGCGCGTCCGTTAACACTGCCACCAACACCGCAACGTCGCTGGCATCGACCAGCTTCGAGATCGCCACCATGCCGGTTCGCGAAGGGGCCAAGGTGCTCTCGCGGGGGCTTTCCGGCTCGACGCTGACCCGGCACTGCTGGCAAGGGGACGACCGAGCCTGGATCGAGGTGCACGGGTTAGGCGATCCGGGTGGCGAGGAACTGGGAAGCCTGGTGCTGGACGAAGTCACCGCCCAGCCGGGCGTTACCGCCGCCAGGCTGAACCGCCCGTTGTCGCGGGTGGTCGTGGACATCGACGGCGAGCAGGCGTCGCTACGCGACCTGTGCCACGCGGTCGAGGACGCCGAAGCGCGGGCGGCAGCCGCCGGCACGCCCGCGCGGACGGCCGACAAACAGGCTGCCCGCCAAACCCCGCCGTCCTCGAAAGGCTTGCCTGGCGATGATCTTGTGCTGGCCACCCGCGCGGCGCTGGTCAGTGCCCATGTCATCGGCTTGGGCGCGGCATTGGCCGGCCAGGTGCTGCGCGTACCGCGGCTGCCGACCATTTTCGACGCGGCCGTGGTCGCCGTCGACTACCAGCCGTGGCTGCGTCGGCTGCTCGAGGACCGTATCGGCCACTACGCGACGGACAACGTGCTGGCACTGGCCCATACCGTCGCCCACGTCGTCACCCGCTCGCCGGCGTCGCTCGCGGTGGACCTGGGGACGGAGACTCTCAGGGCGGCCGAATCGCGCGCCGCGGCGCGGGCCTGGAGCCGCCAAGAACCGGAGCTGGCCCGGCACGCCGAGGACCATGCCGTCCACCCGTCGGTGCGCCCGGCGCCGCGGCCGGCGAGCTTCGTCGACCGCCATGCGCGGGCCAGCGCACTCGTACAGGTGGCCGCCGCCGCAGTGGCCGGGGCGGCCACCCGCAGCATCGACATGGCCGCCACCGCGACGCTGGTGACCGCGCCCAAGGCCAGCCGCACCACCCGAGAGTCGTTCGCCGCCACGCTCGGACACGGATTGGCCGATCGCCACGCGGTGTTGCCGCTGCGCCGGGAAAGCCTGCGCACGCTGGATCGGGTGGACGCGCTGATCGTCGATCCCCGGGTACTGTGCACCGACCGGCTGCGGGTGGTGCGCGTACGCGGCGCGGACGAAGACGAGATCCCTGCGGCATGGACCCGTGCCCAGGCCCTGCTGGACGACGCCGACCTGCGTCCCGGCTGGCATAGGGTGCCCGGGGCGTCGAGGCAGCGAGCGGCAGGGGGCGTCGAGGCGCTGGTCTGCCCCGCACACGACCCGCTGGCCTCGGGGGTGGTGACCGAAGCCCGCCATTCCGGGGTCGAGCTGATCTCGGTTGACACTGAGGATCTCGGCGAACTGCGACCGGCGTTCGACGATATCCAGCCGCTTGGCAACGGGTCGCTCGACGATGCGCTGGCCGCTGCGGTGACCGCCTGCCAACGCGGCGGCCACACCGTCGCGGTGTTGTCTTCGGCTGCGGCCCAAGCACTTTCATCCGCCGACTTGGCGCTGGGTGTCGTGCCCGCCGACGAAACCCAGCCGCCGCCTTGGCACGCGGATTTGATACTGCCCGACCTCTCGGCGGCCTGGCGGGTATTGCACGCCCTTCCGGCGGCCAAGGCGGCGAGCCGGCGCGGCATGGAGATCGCCGCTGGCGCTTCGGCTTTGGGTGCGCTGTTCATGCTGCCCGGTGTGCGCGGCCGTGGGCCGGGCCCGGTGACCACCGGTGCGGCGGCCGGGCTGCTGTCCGGCTACCTGCTGGCGCGGCGGGTGGTTTCGGCGCCCACTCCGATCCCCGCACCCGTGCACGAGTGGCACGCGATGTCGGTCGAGCAGGTCCGCAAGATGTTGCCGCCGCCCGAAGAAGCGGTTGAGCCGCGGCACGGCCCGATGGCGACGCGTGCACTGGCCACCGCCCAACGTGGCGCGCAGGTAACCGGAACCCCGAGTCGGGCGGTCTGGCAGTTCCTCAAGGCGGTGCGGGCTGAATTGTCAGACCCGCTCACCCCAGTCTTGGCGCTGGGCTCGGCGGCCAGCGCGGTGCTCGGCTCGCCCGTGGACGCGGTGATGGTCGGTTCGGTGCTCACCGGAAATTCGATCCTGGCTGCCAGTCAGCGGCTGCGCGCCGAGAACCGGCTCAATCGCCTTCTGGCACAACAGGTCCCACCGGCCC
>NZ_DASRBZ010000239.1:0-2163 GCF_035653355.1 Mycobacterium sp.
GCAGCTTTTTTCGTCGTTCCGGATCACTGGAGCGTTCGGCCTGCTCGAATGCACTCAGGATCCGGCCGCGCAGTTCCAGGGCATCGTCGATGGATTTCATGCCGGGCGCAAATTCGGCGAAGTGGTCGTTGCCGAAGTAGGACTGCCCCGCCCCGGCCGCGACGATCAGGCTGTCATAGTGCGTGGTGTAGGTGTGGCCGAGCAATTCGGAGACGACGTATTTGCCCGTCAGGTCGATGCGGGTGACGTCGCCGAGCAACACCTGCACGTTGCGCTGCCGGCGCAGCACCACCCGCGTCGGCGGGGCGATCTCACCCTCGGAGATGATGCCGGTCGCAACCTGATACAGCAGCGGCTGAAACAGATGGTGGGTGGTGCGGGCGATCAGCTTGATGTCGACGTCGGCCCTCTTGAGCTTCTTGGCCGCGTTGAGTCCGCCGAATCCCGATCCGATGATGACGACCTGGTGGCGACGACCGGGCGCAGCACTGGCTTCGGTTTGGGCACTCATTGGTTGGGGTAGCTCCTGACGGCGACTGCGGTTCGTTTACACCGTAGTCGGCGCGGGGGGTGGCCGGCCGCATCGAAGCCTGTGTGATCAGCCACATCACGCCGGATGCCGCCGTTTGTGTTACACGGCCACCAGCGGCCGCAGCGCCTCACCGACGGCGGTGACGACGCCCGGGCGGTAGAACGGAATGTTGATGATCACGCCGTCGAGTCCCGCATCGAGCGCCTTCGTTTTGACCTGCTCGGCGATTTGTGCCGGACCACCCGCCACCATGCGCTGACTCATCCGGTCGGGAACGGCGTCGGGTGTGGCGTTCTCGTCAACCAGCACGGTCAGCAGCATGCTGGTCTCCAGCGACGAACGGTCTCGGCCGACTTCGTCGCACCGCGTGGCCAGAGCGTCGAGCTTGCCTGTCAGCTCGTCGAATCCGCCGATGATGTTGAGATGATCGGCGTAGCGGGCGGCGATCGAGAACGTCTTCTTCTCGCCGCTGCCGCCGATCAAAATCGGGATGCGGTCGCGGTAACGCGGCTCGGCCATCGCCTGTTCGGTCGTATACCACTTGCCGGAAAATGTCGGCCGATCGCCTTTGATCATCGGGTCGACGATCTGCAGCGCTTCCTCGAGCCGGTTGAACCGGTCGGTGAAAGTGCCGAACTCGAATCCCAATTGGCGATGTTCAAGCTCGAACCAGCCGGTACCGATGCCCAGGATCGCCCGGCCAGCGCTCACCACATCGAGCGTGGTGATGATTTTGGCGAGTAGCGCAGGGTTGCGGTACGTGTTGCCAGTTACCAAGGCCCCCAATTGAATTTGCTTGGTCGCGGTCGCCAATGCACCCAGCGTGGTATACGCCTCGAGCATCGGCTGGTCAGGCGGACCCAGCACCGGCAGTTGGTAGAAATGGTCCATGACGAAGACGGCGTCGAATCCGGCTGATTCGGCTTCTCGGGCTTGCGCGATGACAGTCGGGAAGAGTTCGGTTACGCCGGTGCCGTAGGAGAAGTTGGGGATCTGTAGTCCGAGTCGAATAGCCACGCTGGTAACCGTAGCGGGCCATACTTACCCCCGCGAATACTGGCCCGTTAGTCGAAATGCGCCATGGCACCGTGGCTGACATGCAGCGTCTGGCCGGTGATATGGCGCGCTGCAGAAGTCGTGAGAAACACTGCCAGCCGGGCGATTTCAGCCGCGACCGGAGGTGGTGTGCGGGTTAATCCCTCGTAACCGGGCTGCGCACCGCGCCCCGAGGCAACCGCGTTGACGGTGATTCCGCGGGTGCCGAACACATTGGCCTGACCGGCGACCCAGTTCGACAATGCCGCTTTGACCGCGGCGTCGGCGCTTCCCGGCTGCGGGTTTTCCGCGACCACCCCGATGATCGAGCCGCCGGAGCGCAGATGATCGCCCACGGTTTGCACGGTCAGCACCGCAGACAGCACGGTCACGTCGAAGGCATGACGCCATGCATGGGCCAGATCGGACAGCGAGTAGGCGCGCGGGTCGCCGGCATCCCAGCGCGGGGCGGGCACGTTGACGATGGTGTCCAGGTGATGCGGGAAGAGCGCGCGAACCTCGGCCAGGCTTGCGGCGTCGGTGTTGTCGCACACGATGGCATCCGCGTCCAGTTCCTTAGCGGCGACTTCGAGATC
>NZ_DASRBZ010000240.1:0-8627 GCF_035653355.1 Mycobacterium sp.
AACAGCCAGATGGTGCACGATCACCACCAGCTGACCGGTAGAAGCCACCCACAGTGCGCTCAGCATCACCCCCGCCGCCGGGTTCAACCGGGCCCGCGCCCCGATCAGCGCCTGCTCGGACAACACCTCGACCGAGTCCAGACAGGCGGCGGCATTCACCGACCCCGCCTCCGGCACCATCAAGGCCCAGCCCCCGGCACCGTCGTGGTCGGCGCGCAGCCGCAACATGGCGTGCCGATCCAGCAACGCCTGCAGCAGCACCACCACATCGGCCTCGCCGACCCCGGCGGGGCCTTGCAGCAGGATCGTCTGGTTGAACTCATCAACCGGGCCGTCAACGCTGGCCAGCCAGCGCATGATCGGGGTCGCGGCCAGCGGCCCAATACCCTCATCAACCACCTCAGCATCACTGGCGGCCACCGCAGCGATCCGGGCCAGCCGGGCCACCGTCTGCTCGACGAACACATCACGCGGCTTGCAGCTCAGCCCGGCGGCGCGGGCTCGGGCCACCACCTGCATCGCCAGAATGCTGTCGCCGCCCAGCTCGAAGAAGGAGTCGTCGACCCCCACCCGCTCCACCCCGAGTACCTGGGCGTAGATGCCGGCCAGGATCTCCTCGACGAGGCTGCCCGGAGCCCGGTACTGATCAGAAGCGGTGTATTCGGGTGCGGGTAGGGCGCGGGTGTCGAGTTTGCCGTTGGGGGTCAACGGCAGCTCCTCCAACACCACCACCGCCGCCGGCACCATATAGCCCGGCAGCCGCTCGCCCAGTGCGGCGCGGATCCGGGCTGGGTCGGCGCTGCCGGTGACATAGCCGATCAGGCGTTTGTCGCCGGGGCGGTCCTCGCGGGCCATCACTACCGCCTGCTCCACCCCATCCAGGGCACTTAATGCCGCCTGGACTTCGCCGAGCTCGATGCGATAGCCGCGGATCTTGACCTGCTCATCAGCGCGGCCCAGATAGTCCAGCTGCCCATCGGCGCGCCAGCGCACCAAATCCCCGCTGCGATACATCCGTAGCCCCGGCCCGCCGAATGGACAGGCCACAAACCGCGACCCGGTCAACCCCGCCCGGCGCCAATACCCAACACCCACCCCAGCACCGGCGATATACAACTCCCCAACCACACCCGCCGGCACCGGACGCAACCACCCATCCAGCACAAAAAACGCCGCCCACGCCACCGGCGACCCAATCGGCGGCGCCCCCGACCCCGGTGTCAACGGCACGCTCTTGGACGCCCACATCGTCGTCTCGGTCGGCCCATAGACATTGACCATCACCCGCCCCGGCGCCCAGCGATCCACCAGCTCAGCCGCACACGGCTCAGCGCCGATCACCAACGCCGCCGACTCCACGCCCCGCGGCGACAACACCGCCACCGCCGACGGAGTCTGCGTCAACACACTGACCCGTTCGGAAACCAGCAGGTCGTGGAAGTCCTCCGACGAGCGCGCCACCTCTTCGGGCACCACCACCAACCGCCCCCCACGCAGCAGCGCACCCCAGATCTCCCACACCGAAAAGTCGAAAGCCAACGAGTGAAACTGCGTCCACACCTGTTCCGGCCCCAGCTCAATACCAATGTCGAGCGAGTCGAACAGCTGGGTCACGTTGTGCTGGGTGACCGCCACACCCTTCGGGGTCCCGGTGGTGCCGGAGGTGTAGACGATGTGGGCGATATCGCCAGCAGCCGGCGCCGGCAGCGCCGTACACGGTTGGCGCTCAACAGCGGGGTCATCGACATCGACAAACAGCAGCTCGTGCCCGTCTAGCCGCGGGCGCAGCTCGGTAGTGGTGATGGCGGCGATCGGCGCGGCGTCGTCGAGCATGAACGCAATCCGGGTCGCCGGCAGTGCTGGGTCGATCGGCAGATAGGCCGCCCCGGTTTTGAGCACCGCCAGGATCGCCACGATCGCCTCAGCCGAACGCGGCAACAGCAATGCCACCCGCTCTCCTGGGCCCGCACCATGGTCGGCCAACAGGCGCGCCAACCGGTTCGCGGCCTCATCCAGCTCGCGATAAGTCCACCAACACTCACCGCACACCAGCGCCACCGCATCCGGCGTGCGGGCGACCTGCGCAGCGAACAACACCGGAACCGGCGCCCGTGCTGCGCGCTGGGTCAACACCGCCCGATTACCCCACCGATCCAGGCGGGCGTGCTCACCGGCATCGAGCAAATCCATAGATGAGAGCCGCCGGGTCGGCTCGGCGGTCATCGCCACCAACACCCGCTGCAACCGCTCGATCAGCGCCTCAATACTGGCCGCGTCGAACACATCGGTGCGGAACTCCACCGTCCCGCCAACGCCGGCCGGCTCACCGGCCTGGGTCCAGCGCTCACCGAGGTCAAACGTCAGATCCATGCGGGCGGTGCGGGTGTCCACCGGCAGCCGGCTGACCTGCACATCACCCAAAGTCAACGCGGCGGCGGGGTCGCTGGTCTGGCCGGGGAAGTTCTGCCAGGCCAGCATCACCTGCACCAGCGGGTGATGAGACATGCTTCGGGTGGGGTTGAGCCGCTCAACGAGCACCTCAAAGGGCACATCCTGGTGCTCGTAGGCGGCCAGGCTGCGCCGTCGCACCTGCGCAAGCAGCTCGGCAACGTTGGGATCCCCAGTAAGGTCAACCCGCAGCACCAAGGTGTTGATGAAAAAACCCACCAGCTCATCCAGCGCGGGGTCGCGGCGCCCGGCGATTGGGAATCCCACCGCCACATCGGGGCTGGCGCTCAGCTTGGCCAGCAACACCGCCAAGGCGGCCTGCACCACCATGAAGCTGGTCGCATTGTGCTCGCGAGCCACCTTGCGCACCCGCTGCTGCAGCTCGGCCGGCCACTCCACCGCCACACTGGCCCCGCGCTGATCAGCCACCTGGGGGTAAGGCCGATCGGTAGGAAGCTGCAGGCGCTCCGGCAGCCCCGCCAGCACATCCTGCCAGTAGGCCAGCTGTGCGGAGATGGGGCTATGGCTGTCGTCGAGTTCACCAAACTGAGCGCGCTGCCACAGCGTGTAATCGACATACTGCACCGCCAACTCGGGCCAGTCTGGGGCCCGCCCCGCGCACCGGCCGGCGTAGGCCACCCCCAAATCACGCACCACGGTGCTGATCGACCAGCCATCGGCCGCGATGTGGTGCACCACGGCCACCAGCACGTGTTCGTCGTCGGCGACCCGAAAAAGCCTTGCGCGGAAGGGGATATGCGTTGCTAGATCGAACGTGTAGTGCGCCGCGGTGTCGATGGCCTCGCCGAGCCGGCTTTCGGGCCAGCCGGTGGCATCAATGATCTGCCACCCGAAATCGGCCCTCTCGACAGGGATAACCACCTGCTGGGGTGTTCCCTCGGACGCGGGGAACACCGTGCGCAGGCTTTCATGTCGGCCCACCACATCGGCCAGCGCCGCGGCCAACGCATCGACATCAAGCCCACCGCTTAACCGCAACGCCGCCGGTATGTTGTAGACCGCTGAAGGCCCCTGCAACTGATCCAGCAACCACAACCGCTGCTGGGCAAACGACAACGGCACCACCGCGGGCCGCTCCACCGGCATCAACCGGGGGAGCCGACCCGCATCCGCACCGATACGGGATGCCAACTGAGCGACCGTGGGCGCGTCGAACACGTTGGGCACCGAAAGATCCGCATCCAGTGAGGTCTTGATCGCGGCGACTAGGCGCATGGCCAACAGCGAATCCCCACCCAGATCGAAAAACGAGTCGTCGATCCCCACACGCTCCACACCGAGCACGTCGGCGTAAATGCCGGCCAGGATCTCCTCGACCTGGCTAGCCGGAGCGCGATAACCACCGGAATCCTGATACTCCGGTGCGGGTAGGGCGCGGGTGTCCAGTTTGCCGCTGACCGTCAACGGCAGCGCCGCCAACCCCACCACCGCCGCCGGCACCATATACTCCGGTAGCCGCCGGGCCAGCGCGGCGCGAATCTCGGCCGGGTCCGCTGCCCCGGTGACATAGCCCACCAGGCGTTTGTCGCCGGGGCGGTCCTCGCGGGCGATCACCACCGCCTGCTGCACTCCCGCCAGGGCGGCCAGGGCGGCCTGGATTTCGCCGAGCTCGATGCGATAGCCGCGGATCTTGACCTGCTCATCGGCGCGCCCCAGATAGTCCAGCTGCCCATCGGCGCGCCATCGCACTAGATCCCCGGTGCGATACATCCGTTGTCCCGCGCCGCCGAACGGACACGCCACAAACCGCGACGCCGTCAACCCGGCCCGGCGCACGTACCCGCAGCCCACCCCGGCACCGGCCACATACAACTCTCCGACCACCCCAGCCGGCGCCGGGCGCAACCAGCCATCGAGCACAAACAACGCCGCTCCCGCCACCGGCGATCCGATCGGCGGCACCCCTGACCCCGCCATCAACGGCGCGCTGATCGCCACACACATCGTGGTCTCGGTCGGACCATAGGCGTTAACCATCACCCGCCCCGGCGCCCAGCGATCCACCACCTCGGCCGGACAGGCCTCACCGACCATCACCAGCGCCACCGACTCCAACGCCTCAGCCGAGAGCATCCCCACCGCCGACGGGGTCTGGGTCAACACGCTGACTTGTTCGGCAACCAGCACGCCGTGGAAGTCCTCCGGCGAGTGGGCCACCGACTCCGGCACCACCACCAGCCGCCCACCGCGCAGCAGCGCACCGAAGATTTCCCACACCGAGACGTCAAAGGCCAGGGAGTGACTATGCGTCCATACCCCCGCCGCCGGCAGCCCCGCATCCAACGACCCCAACAGCTGGGTCACGTTGCGGTGGCTGATCGCCACCCCCTTAGGCACGCCAGTGGTTCCTGAGGTGTAGATGATGTAAGCGATGTCGTCCGGGCCCGGCGCCGGTAGCACCGCGCTTGATTGGGTGTCAACAGCGGCATCGTTGACATCAATCAGCACCACATCGAACCCGTCGAGCCGCGGGCGCAGGCCCGCGCTGGTGATAGCGGCGATCGGCGCGGCGTCGGCGAGCATGAACTCGATCCACTCCCGCGGATGCGCCGGGTCGATCGGCAGATAGGCCGCCCCTGCTTTCAGCACCGCCAGAATCGCCACGATTGCCTCGGCCGAACGGGAAACGAGCAGTGCCACAGATGTACCGGGGCCCACACCGTGGCTCGCCAAAAGGTGCGCCAACCGGTTAGCGGCCTCATCCAGCTCGCCATAAGTCCACGAACAATCACCGCACACCAACGCCACCGCATCCGGTGTGCTGGCCACCCGCGCGGCGAACAACACCGGAACCGACACGGCCGACGAGTCGCCCGAACTCAAAACGGCCCGGTTACCCACCTCAGCCAAGCGGGCATGCTCACCGTCATCGAGCAGATCCACCGACGACAACGACCGCCCAGGATCGCCCGCCATCGCCACCAGGACCCGCTCCAACCGCTCCGCTAAATTGCGGACATCGCAATTCGGAATTAATTGCCCGGCACCCGCCGTGCTGAGAAAAAGCTGATCACCGTCTCTAAAAAAGATCAGCCCAAACTGATCCACCAGGCCGGCATGGGTCAGCGTTCCCGATACCGCAGCACCGGCAAAATGCCCCATATGTGTAGCCGGAATGAAATTAACTACGACCCGGCTCGACGCCTGCCCAGAGGCGCGGAGACGCGCCTTGTTCTCAATAACGTGAATCGGGAACCGCTGATGCTGCAGCGCTTCTCGCATTCGCGTGTCGACATGTTGGCAAAAACCAGCAATCGCCGACTCAGGCGAAGCTTTCAACACCAGTGGCACCACCCCGGAAACCATCCCGGGCACCGTCAACGCCTGCGGATGCACCCGCCTGCTTACCGGAAAATCGAGCACCACCTCCGGACTCTCGACGTCGCATCCACGCACCAGCAGCGCGCACGCCGCAGTGATCACCGACGAGCGACGCACCCCCAACGCCCGGGCCAACTCCTGTGTCCCGGCCACAGCGACGGGATCCAATTGAACCGGTGCGGAAGACGCACCCGGATCACGGCCATCCGCCGGTGCAAATCGATAACGCGGTTTGCTGTCCGGCGGAAGGTTCCGAGTCCAATAGGCCTCATCTTCCTGGTAATCGGTGGACGCCTCGTATTCCGACTCGCAACCAATCAAATCACTCAGCGACCCGAAAAAAGCGGGCGGAATCTGCCCACCCGAAGCCATTGCAGAATAGACATCTGCGATGCGATGGCAAACAAGAGCAAGGCTGACTCCGTCGACCACTATATGGTGGCAGCATGCAAACAAATAAAATTCATCTGCCCGTGTCTGCAACAACGCAAATTTGAAGAGCGGGCCACTGAGCTGCATAAGCGTGCCTTGGATCGAGCACGCTACCCGATAGGCTTCCAGGCCCGGATCAGGCGAGGCTGTGAGGTCATAGCGTGCAAGCTCGACGTCCGGATAATCGACCGCCTTTTGGAAAACCTCGCCATCGACCTCGAAAAACGCAGCTCTAAGCGGTTCCGCCTCGTGCACCACTTGACGGATCGCCGACTCAAGCAAATCTGGCTCAATCGTGCCGTCGATCCGCAAAAGTTCGCCCAGCTGGTACTTCGCACCCAAGCGACCCGTTTGCTGGGCAAGCCAGATATCCAGCTGTCCCCGGGTCAGCGGAAACACCCGATCAGCAGCGCTCATCGAAGTGCTCCTCCCCCCAAGCAGGAGAAGATTTATGCGTCAAACGCCCGGCCCGGTGACGTGATCGTTTGCGGGCGACGGGTTGGCGGCGCATCCGCTGGCCACGTTGTTTACCGGACGTCCACATCGTTGCCGAGTTGCCGCAGTGCGAGTCCTTCGCCAGCCGAATCGCCTCGGCTTCGTCGGCCACCTTGACCACCTGTAGCATCGGGCCGAGGGTCTCCCCGGTGATACACGACATCGACTGCTCAACGTCGACGAGCACCCTCGGTTCGAAAAACGCGCCGGTGTCAGTCTGTTTGCCGCGCGTGACCACCTCGTCGCCCGCAGCGACGGCTCCGTCAACGTAGCGTCGCACGATGTCGCGCCGCGCGATCGTGGCCGATGCTCCTACGTCTGGTCTGGAACTGCGGTGGTGTGGGCCCCGCCACAGCACGCGCAGCTTGCCGGTGAGCTTGGCGACGAATTCGTCGTACACCGGCGCCTCCACGTAGACGCGCTCCAGCGACACGCTAGGGCCTCCTCTGGAGTTCACGTTCCAGACCTGCGCCGGGTTCACCAACCAGCCCCATGTGATGCGATTAGCGACGTGCTCCAGATCGGCGTCGGCGAGCACAATCGCGGGACCGGTCCCCGCCAGGTCGAGACTGAAGGGGGTCAGCCGTTCCGCACACCGCGCGGCGACCTGTCTGCCGGTGACCTTGGCGCCGGTGAACTGCACGTAGTCAACGACGTCGATGACAGCGACGCCGGTCTTGCTGTCACCGGTCGCCAGAGCGAGCACCGGCGGGGCGCCAACCTGTGTCCAGCCGTGGACGAACTCGACCGCGCTGAGCGGGGTCACCTTCGACGGCTTGAGCAGCAGGGCGGCGCCAGCCGCCAGAGCGGGCACCGCCTCCAGCGCTGGCATGGTGAATGGGAAGTCCCGCGGTGTGATCACGCCGACCAGTGGATAGGGCCGATACACCGTGGTGAGTTTGCTGGTGACGGCGACCAGCCCAGGTTGCGACAGGTACCGTTCGGCCGGAAACTTCTCGGCATTACGCATCCAATAGTTGAGAAAATCGGCGACAGCGATCGGTTCGGTCAACGCTTCGGCACGTGTCTTGCCGCTCTCAGACTGGACGACCTCGGCGATGTGTTCGGTGTTGTCGAGCACCCAGTCGCGCAACTTCAACAGCCACGTCTTGCGGCCTTTAGGCCCGATCGCCTGCCATTCCGGTTGAAAGATGCGTAGCTCGCTGGCCGTGACCGCGACCGCTTCGGGCGTCTCATTCCGCACCTCGCCGACGACACGCTCGCCAGCGGGGTTGCGCACCTTGATGGTCAAGTCGCGCATCGTCGCTGCGTCATTTGGCTGATCCCCCTCCGCGCGCGGAGACCCAGTCAGTATCAGGGCCGCAGCGACGGCAAGTAACGAGTAATTGATTACTCCAATTTCCGTGCTGCATTGACTCAGGCGTTGGCTTCTGTGGTGGCCAAGAGCTCATACCGCCGCTACGGGCGGTACCGATACCACCGCTGCGGTGGTAAAGGAGGCTTCCGGTTCCGTACCGACAACCGGCGTGGGGTGCCTGGTGTATGGCGTGCCGAGCGCAGGACGGACGTGAAAGCCCGGTTGCTTCACGGCACCGGCTGGGCGCGGATCTGCTGATCGAAGCAGCAGCGATTCGACATCAGGCCGGCCGCAATGCCCTTAGCCGAGCGACGACTCGGCGTCCACGTCGGCGAACGATTCAACCCAGCGGTGCGGGGGTCGTGGGGCATTCGGTTCGCCGGGGCGGGCCACACCGAGCACTGACCAGCCGGCCGCCGCTGCGGCGTCCAGTTCATCGCCATGGTCGGACAGCAGCAAAATCCGGTCGGCGGGCAGACCAATGATCGCGGCGATGTTTTGGTAGGAGGACACTTCTCGCTTGCTGCCGGCGGTGGTCAGGTCGAACCAGCCGCTGATCAACGACGCGAGCGAGCCGCCGCGGGCATGGGTG
>NZ_DASRBZ010000241.1:0-5370 GCF_035653355.1 Mycobacterium sp.
GGATGAATGCGCCCAACCGCCCACTGGGCTCATCGGGACCGGTATCTTTCGCCGCCGGCACTGTTGGGATGTTATCAGTGCACAGGCGGCGTTCGAGGCGGCCAAAGTACGAAACGTAGGTCAGCCGCGACCGCTCGTTGAACGACTGGATGAGCTACACGTCGCCCTCGAAATCGGCCGCCGGCTCTCCCCCGGCCGTGGTAAACGCGGTCAGTGCGCGCACCAACCCATGGCGCTCTGACGGCGACATCTTTTCGACGATGCGGGCAATCTCGGCGCGCCTCTGAGAAGTGACCTGCCGCACCACCTTTCGTCCACGCGGAGTCAAGGCGGCCAGCAGTTCGCGCCGCGAGTTGGGGTGCGGTTGACGGTCGATCAATCCGGCGCTGACGAGTCGGTCGACCATCCGGCCCGCGGCCGAGGGTTTTACGCCGAGGAGCCCAGCCAGGGTGGCCAGGTTGATCGGGCCTCGATTCGACAGGATCACCAGGGTCCGGAACTGCGGGATGGTGATCGTTTCGTCGACTTGGGCGATCGAGTGGGCCGAGATGGCGACCAGTAACCGCGACGCGGTCAGCAACGCGTCAGTGATCGCATCGAGTGATTCCTGTGTTGCTGTCGCGCTTTCGGTGGCCATTGTTTTCGCTCCTTGTTCGCGCCGGCTCTCTGGAGTAGGCGCTAGTCGATGCGATCCTCACAGCTGCCATCCAGCAGTTTAGCAGGCATCTACTATAGTCAAAGTAAACTATCTCCTAGTGCAACTATAGCTGTACTTGAGCTTGGTGGGTGAAGTTTCGCCGCCACGGCGCCGACGGTGTCGGCGCAGCCACCTGCTGCTTTCGTCAGGAGATCTGTATGAGCATCGATACCCCTGCCACCGAAGACCACGCCGTCGCGACCACACACCGAGCGGTGTGGGCGATGGGCGACTATGCGCTGATGGCCGAGGAGGTGATGGTCCCCCTCGGCCCATTACTGGTCGCCGCCACGGGCATGGGTCCGGGCGATCGGGTGCTCGACATCGCCGCTGGATCCGGCAACGTCTCGATCCCGGCCGCCAAAGTGGGCGCCAACGTGGTTGCCAGCGACCTCACCCCGGAACTGCTGCACCGCGCCCAAACACGCGCTGCTGAACAGGATCTCAGCATCGAGTGCCGCGAGGCCAACGCCGAAGCGCTGCCGTTCGCCGACGGCGAGTTCGACCGAGTGGTTTCGGCGATCGGCGTAATGTTCGCGCCGCGCCATCAGCGCGCGGCCAACGAGCTGGTGCGAGTGTGTCGCCCCGGCGGAAAGATCGGGCTCATCAGCTGGACTCCGGACGGGTTCTTCGGCCAGATGCTTGCCACGATCAGGCCGTATCGGCCAACGCTGGACCCGACTGTGCCGCCGGCGGCGCTGTGGGGCCGTGAGGATTACGTTGCCGGGCTGCTGGGTCAGCGGGTCGCCGAAATCAGCTCTCGGCGCGGCATGTTGACGGTGGACCGGTTCGGCAGCGCCGAGGCTGTGCACATGTATTTCAAGCATCACTACGGCCCGACCATCAACGCCTACCACAACATCGCCGACAATCCCGTGTTGGTCGAGAGCCTTGACTCCCAACTCGTCGAACTGGCTCGACGCCACATGTCGAACGGCGTAATGCAGTGGGAGTACCTGCTTGTCGTCGCTTCGAAGTGGTGCCCCACTGGAAACATCGGGAGCGCATGGGCATAGCTGGTCGCGGAAGGCGAAGATTAGATGGCACGCTCGCATCGCATCTCGTATTGGGACGCTGAAGACGCTGTCGCGTGGGAGGCTGGGAACAAAGCGATCGCCCGCCGCAACCTGCTGTGGGTCATCGCCTGCGACCACATCGCCTTCGGGATCTGGACGCTGTGGCCGGTGATGGTGCTCTTCATGCCCCGGAACGTGTACGGCTTTTCTCCTGCCGACAAGTTCCTGCTGGGCGCTACCGCCACACTGGTCGCGGCATGCCTGCGCATCCCGTATTCGTTGGGCATCGCCCACTTCGGTGGCCGTAACTGGACGGTGTTTTCGATCGTGGTTCTTCTGGTACCGACCGTCGGCACGATCCTGCTGTTGGCCCATCCGGGCCTGCCACTATGGCCATATTTGGTGTGCGCGGCGCTCACCGGGTGCGGCGGCGCCAATTACGCCGCGTCGATGACCAACACCAACGCCTTCTATCCGCACCGGTTGAAGGGCTCGGCACTGGGGTTCAACGCCGGAGCAGGCAATCTCGGTGTGCCGGTGATCCAACTGGTGGGACTGCTGGTGATAGCAATCGCCGGCCACCGCCAGCCGTACTGGGTGTGCGGACTTTACGTGCTGCTGTTGGCGGTTGCCGCGATCGGCGCAGCACATTACATGGACAATCTGGAGCATCCCACCGAGGTCAGCCACATGCGCTCAATTCTCTCCGAGCGCGACACCTGGCTGTTGGCTCTGCTATACCTGGGCACATTCGGTTCATGGATCGGCTTCTCGTTCGCCTTCGGCCTCGTGCTGCAAGTGAACTTCGAAGCCACCGGGCAAACCCATGCCCAGGCAGCATTGCATGCAGCCGAATTCGCTTTCATTGGACCAGCATTGGGATCGGTGGCCCGCATCTATGGCGGCAGACTCGCTGACCGCATCGGCGGCAGCCGAGTTGCGCTGGCTGTCTTCACCGCCATGGGCCTGGACACCGCGCTGCTGGTGGGCATCAGCACCGTGGACGACCACAATCCCGGTCCCACGACCCCCGCCACGATGGTCGGCTACATCTGCGGCTTCATGATCCTGTTTGTGTTGTCGGGGTTCGGCAACGGAGCGGTATACAAAATGATCCCCTCGGTCTTCGAGGCCCGCAGCCATCTGTTGGCGGTCACCGAGATGGAACGCCGCCACTGGTCAGAAGCCACGTCGGGGGCGGTGATCGGGTTTGTCGCGGCGTTCGGCGCACTCGGCGGCGTCGGGATCAACCTGGCGCTGCGGCAGTCCTACCTGAGCACGGGCACAGACACGCCTGCGTACTGGATCTTCTTGGCTTTCTACATCATTGCTGCCGTAGTGACCTGGAGCAGGTACGTTCGCCAGCCAGCTTCAACATATTCCGAGCATCGCCACGCCGCCGCGCGAGAAGCGCCCTCGCATGTTGGGCAGCTGTAGACCGTGGTCATAGATCGTGAGCAACGTCCTCGTGATCCCTAATGACGTCATCGGCATCTCTGCTCAGCAGGGTGGCCGCCCGGTATCAAAAACGGCGCCCGCGTTGATCTGGAGGCGGTCGCACACCAGCAGCGTGACCGGCGCGATCAACGACACGGTCGTGACGTTGTCCAGCAGCGCCGAACCGAATGCGGTAACCAAAACCAGCAAGATCATGATGCGTAGCTCCGCTCATCGCGGTCGTCAAGGACGGCGCACTCCACGGCGTGATCACCGCATCACGTCTGCTGGCCGCGGCGCCGAGAACTTGAGCGCGATTGTCCTCGAGTGGACTACTGGCGTCCGCTGTTGGCGACTCGGAGGATTGGGCTAACCAGTACCGGCGGCTGATAGCGTGGCAATTCGGTGTGCCGGGAAGCCTGGTCGGCGACGTTGTCGTACGACCAAGGGAAGGCCGATGGGCTACACCGTTGACCGAACCGCGCTCGGCCCGACGCTCATCGTCGCTGCCGACCGGCGGAAGCAATCGCCGCTCACTATGAGCGGCCCCCACGACGCGCGGCGAGGGCGCCCATGAGCATCGTCGCGGTAACAGTTTTCGTCGTCGCCTATACGTTGATCGCCAGCGATCGTCTCAATAAGACTCTCGTGGCGCTGGCCGGTGCGGCAATCGTGGTCACCTTGCCGGTGATCCGGTCCGAGGACGTCTTCTACTCCCATCGGACCGGAATCGACTGGGACGTCATCTTTTTGCTGCTGGGCATGATGATCGTCGTCAGCGTGCTCCGCCACACCGGAGCCTTCGAATACGTCGCGATCTGGGCCGCCAAACGCGCCAACGGTTCTCCGTTACGGATCATGATCCTGCTGGTCGGGGTGATGGCGGTTGGATCGGCATTGTTGGACAATGTCACGACGGTTTTGTTGATCGCGCCGGTCACGCTGTTGGTGTGCGAACGGCTGGCAATCAACGCGGCGCCATTTCTGATGGCCGAGGTGTTCGCATCCAACATCGGTGGTGCGGCGACGCTGGTCGGTGACCCGCCCAACATCATCATCGCCAGCCGGGCGGGATTGACGTTCAACGACTTCCTTGTGCACATGGCACCGATCGTCGTCATCGTGCTGATTGCCTTCGTCGCATTGTTACCGCTCTTCTTCCGCGGCTCTTTCGACGTCGATGCCGAGCGGGTGGCCGACGTCATGTCGCTGGACGAACGCGAGGCCATCCGCGACCGCGGATTGCTGGTCAAGTGCGGCGTTGTCCTGGCGTTGGTCTTCGCCGCCTTCATCGCCCATCCGGTGATTCACATCGAACCATCCGTCGTCGCAGTGCTGGGCGCCGGCATCCTGATCCTGATCTCCGGGCTGCAGCGATCGGAGTACCTGTCCAACGTCGAATGGGACATACTACTGTTCTTCGCCGGCCTGTTCGTCATGGTCGGCGCGTTGGTGAAGACCGGTGTCATCGATGAGCTGGCTCGCGCAGCGACCGCGCTGACCGGGGGCAACGAGTCACTAACCGTCATGCTGATCCTCGGCATCTCAGCACCGGTGTCCGGCATCATCGACAACATTCCCTATGTCGCCACGATGACCCCGATCGTCACTGAACTGGTCGCCCGCATGCCCGGCCGGGTGGAACCGGACACGCTGTGGTGGGCGCTGGCGCTGGGTGCGGACTTCGGCGGCAACCTGACCGCCGTCGGGGCCAGCGCCAATGTCGTCATGCTTGGAATCGCCCGGCGCGCAGGATACCCGATTTCCTTTTGGGAGTTCACCCGCAAAGGCGTGATGGTCACCGCCATCTCGGTCGCGCTCGCTGCGGCCTACCTGTGGCTGCGATACTTCGTAACAGCGTGATTCACAACAAGCGGCTTGGCGAAGGGCAAAACTGCGGTCTGTCCGACGGCCAGCCGTTCGCCACATACCCAACGTTCGATACGTGCGGCGGTGATCCCCCGACCGCTGGTCTCTAATGGCGACGGTCGGCCGATAACTAAGCCGCATATTCGGGCAACGTGATGTCGTCGCGGAATTCGCGTCGGACGGCCCAGTCGGCCACCCGCGGAATGCCCAGCAGTTTGGACGCGTGATTGCGGGTCCACAGGCCCAGCGATGTCTTTGGCGCGAACATCGCGGCGAAACCGCGCGCCGACTGCTGCCGGGCCTCAACGACCCGTCGCAGCCGGCGTTCATACCGGCGAAATGCCTCCTGGT
>NZ_DASRBZ010000242.1:0-6393 GCF_035653355.1 Mycobacterium sp.
CGGCGCTGGCTGGCGACTGCGGTGCGCCCGAAACTGGCCGAGGTCAGCCGCGACCTCGCCGAGCTGGCCCGCGAACCCAAGCGCCTGGTGTTGATCGTATTAGGCTGTGCCGGAACCACTCTCGGTGCTGCACTGGCGCTGTGGGCCAGCGTGAACGCGTTCGGCGGCCATGTCACGTTCGTCACCGTCACGGTGGTGACCATGGTCGGCGGCACCCTCGCCTCGGCCGCCCCCACTCCCGGCGGCGTCGGCGCCGTCGAAGCGGCGCTGATCGGTGGGTTGGCCGCCTTCGGTGTGCCTGCCGCCGTCGGGGTGCCGTCGGTGCTGCTGTACCGCGTGCTCACCTGCTGGTTGCCGGTATTCATCGGCTGGCCGGTGATGCGCTGGCTCACCAGGAACGAGATGATCTAGCCAAGTGGGTCGACGAGATTACGGAAGCTGTGCGCCGGCTGCACCGATGCGCCCATGCCGCGGATCCGGCCGGCCAATGTCCGGTCCGATGTGACTACGCAGATCTCGTGCGGCTGGGCGTCGACACTCACCAACCGCGCGATCTCGTCGTCGGCCGAGTTCGCCGCCGCCTTGGGTGCATATGCCACCTCGATCATCACTGAAGGGATCGGGGTCGACGGCGGCTTCTCGAACACCACCGTCACCTGGTCGCCGTTGGCCGACGCCCAGCGGTCGAGCCTGTCCACCAGCGCTACCATCGCCGCGCCGCGGTCCTGCCACCAGCCGTCGGGGCGAGTTCCGATCACGTTCATGCCGTCGACGATCCAGCGCACAAACCAACCGTAACGCGGCTATTAGCCACCCTGGTCGCTGGCGGCGCGCGGACCTTGGCAGACTATGGCCCATGGCACAGATAACGTTGCGTGGTAACCCGATCAATACAGTTGGCGAGCTTCCGGCCGTGGGATTCCCAGCTCCCCCGTTCACCCTGACCGGCCCCGACCTCGGCATCGTCAGCAGCGAAGACTTCCGCGGTAAGCCGCTGTTACTCAACATCTTTCCCTCGATCGACACTCCGGTCTGCGCGACCAGCGTGCGGACCTTCAACGAGCGCGCCGCCGGACAGGGCCTGTCGGTGCTGTGCGTCTCCAAAGACCTGCCGTTCGCGCAGCAGCGATTCTGCGGCGCAGAGGGCATCGAGAACGTCACAACCGCCTCGGCGTTCCGCGACAGCTTCGGCGACGAGTACGGCGTCAGCATTATCGACGGACCGATGGCAGGGCTGCTGGCGCGGGCCATTGTGGTGATCGGTCCCGACGGCAACGTCGCGTACACCGAACTGGTGCCCGAGATCGCCTCGGAGCCCAACTACGACGCCGCGCTAGCCGCAATGAGTTCCTCGGTGTAGTTGCTGCGTTATAAGCGCTGCGCCGACACGAACAAGCTGCGCGGCGCAGCGTCCTCGATGTCGGGCGGACGCCGGTCGTAGCGGGCCATCAGCTCCTCGGCCGACACCACCGACACTTCCCAGCCGTGGCGGTGCAACCAGTCGCCGACGTCTTCGCGCTCCTCGAAGTACCACAGCTGCTGGACGTCGGGGATATCGCGCTGCTCGCCCAGTTTGGCTGCCAGCGCACGGATTCGCTGCATCTGCTCGCGCTGCCTGGCGTGGGCGTCCTCGTCCATGAAGCCAGGCCCCGGCGCCTCGACCGCGATCCGGCTGCCCGCGACGGAAAGTGCTTGCACCCGCTCGAACAGCTGCTCCTGCGCCGCTGCCGGCAGGAACGGCAACAGCCCCTCGGCCGACCACACGCTGGGCGCTCTAGTGTCAAACCCAGCCTGCCGCAATGCTTCTGGCCAGTCGTGGCGCAGATCGACGGGAACATCGACCAGGTTGGCTGTCGGCTGGTCGCCGCGTTCTCGCAACGTCGACAACTTGAACTCCAGCACCTTCGGCTGGTCGAGTTCGTAGACCGTCGTACCATCCGGCCACGGCAACCGCCAGGCCCGCGAATCAAGACCCGCCGCCAGGATCACCACCTGCCGCACGCCGGAGTTGGTGGCGTCGAGGAAGAAGCTGTCGAAAAAGGCCGTGCGAGCGGCCATGTAGTCCACCATCGCTTGCATCCGCAGCGGCAGGTCGGGTGCTTCCTCGACGATCTCGCGAGGCAGCTCGGGCGCCGAGAACCAATTCCACATCCCGTCGCCCGCGGCCTCGAGGAACACCCGTGCGAACGGATCGTCGATCAGCGGATTGTCACTGTCGGTTTCCGCGGCCCGCGCCGCGGCCACACCCAGCGCCGTCGCGCCCACGCTTTCGGTGATCTCCCAGCTGTCGTTCTCGGTTCTTACCACCGTCACTCCTTCTATTGGTCAGCGTCGGCCACAGTACGCCGGCCAGCTGTACAAGCTGTTTCGATTGTTTCAATTCGGGCCGTTCGTGTTAGCCTGGAGATATGCCTACTGCCATTGCCCCGCTGGCTCGCCAGGTTGCCGAGCGCGCACAAAAGGACTCCCGATTCGCCGAGGTCCTCGACGCCATCTTGGAGGCGCCGACGGCGCCGCAGGGAACCCTGGAACTCGTCGCCGCCAACAGCCTGAACGACGAGCGACGCGGCGCCCTGGTGCGCGAGTTCGTCGAGGGCTCGCTGCCCACACCGCAGGTGCAAACACGGCTGGGGCTGCGTTCGCCGCAGGCCGTCCACCGGCTGCGCAGCCGGGGCAAGCTACTGGGCTCTGCGGTCGGTAACCAAACGTGGTTTCCTGCATGGCAATTCGACGACGACCGGCTGCGGCCGGACCTGCCGCGGATTCTGGAGTCGTTAGCGCGCTTTACTTCGGACCCGGTGGCCGCCGACCGGGTCATGCGCCTGCGGCACGACGACCTGGGCGGCTCGTCGATCGCCGAGGCGCTGCGCCGCCCGAACACCGCCGAGACTGCGTGGCGGATGCTGGCCGCGGTCGGTGCCTGAGCTTCCCGCCGGCTACCGGACACCGTTACCGCTGGCTCGGCCGGTCGGCCTGCGTCGGCGTCGCGTCGCTGCCGGCACCGAACTGTGGCGCGTCGACGCCATGCCACCCGCGGAGTGGACCTGGGACGGCTTCCCCAGGCCACGCTTTCGCTTCGACCCCGAATCCGGCTTATTCCGAACGCGATACGCTGCCAGCACACTCGTCGGCGCATTCCGGGAGCGCTACTGGCCGACGGGCCTGGTCATCCCGGCCGACCATGCCAGCCACCACCTGGTCCGGCTGACCACCGCCCGGGGGCTGCGCGTGCTCGATCTGCGCACCGAGGCCAACCTCGACGCGCTCCGCATCGACGACCAGATCAACACCGGCCAGCATCCCGACGTGTGGGACACCTGTCATCGGCTCGCCGATGCCGTCAGGCGGTGGTGGAGCGACCTGGACGCCATCGTGTACCGGCCGCGCACCACGCCGGAGACCTCAGCCAACTTCGCCTTCTTTGCCCTCGACGCGTTCGCAGCCGAGTCCCGGCGACTGGCCGAGCGGACCGATGTGCTCGCCGATCTGGTGCTACGCCACGGGTTTACCGTCAGCTGGCACCTCGATGACGCATAGTGGGCGTTGCGTGGTCCGTCGCGTCATTCTGCCCCCGCGCATCCCCATTAGTCCTACCGTGTTGGCATGACAGAACAGTCACCGGCGATCACCGAATCCCACCCACCGCAACCAGTACTGCGGGTCGTCAACCCAATCCTGCGGTCGCTGCTGCGCACTCCGATCATGGGCCCGGCCCGCAAGCAGCTGATGGTGTTGAGCTTCACCGGCCGAAAGACGGGGCGGCAGTACTCAATTCCGGTGAGCGCGCACTGGATCGACAACATTCTCTACGCCCTGACCAGCGCGCCGTGGAAGCACAACTTCCGCGACGGCGCCGACGCCCAGGTCTTGCTCGACGGCAAGCAGACCGCCATGCGGGGTGAGCTGATCCAAGACCCCGGAGTGGTCGCCGACCTCCATCGGCGCTGCGCAGAGTCCTACGGCGCCAAGAACGCGCAACGCATGATGGGACTGAAATTCCGCGATCAGCGCATCCCGTCGGTTGAGGAGTTCGCCGAGGCTGTCGACCGGATGAGGCTGGCTGCTATCCGGTTGACGCCGGCCTAAATCAAAGTTGGTCGCGCAGTCGCTCGACGAGGGTGAGCAACCGCGCATAGTGCGACCCGGCCCAATAGACCTGCCCGCAGTCAGTGCAGCGGCTGAACTCGTCGTAGTAGCGGCGGGTCAACGGCTCGAGCTGGTCGATCACTTCGTCCTTGGTGACGGTGGCGAGTCGGCCGTTGCAGCGCACACATCGCGTCAGCGGGGCCAGCCGCTGGCGCAGATCCAGTCGCCGAATCACTTCCAGGATCTGTTCCTCGGGGTCGTCGGCGCGGACGAACAGGCCGTGTGTGATCGCGCGACGCTTCAGCAGCCCGCGGTCCCGGGTCAGCAGGGTCCGCTGCTGGGCCAAGCTGATATCGGCGAGGCTCTGATCGTCGGCGTCGCTTGACCACCACACGTCGAAGCCGAGCACGCGCAGCAGACGGGCCAGCCGACCGAGGTTGACGTCGACGACGAAGCGGGGATCGCGCAGCGGCACGGGGCGCAGCCTTGTCGTCGCTCCGATGTCGAGCGCTTCGAATACCGGGTAGGCGGCGATGCGGTCGCCCGTCGTGGGGCGGTGCGCGAAGTCGACTGGTTCGCCGTTTACCAGGATGAGGTCGACCTCGGTGTGCGGAATTCCCATCGCCTCAAGCACGTCCTTGACCGTCTGATGGCCCCGAAACGGGCGGCGCAGGGTCATGCCCCGGGCGTCGGCGCCGAGGAAGTCGTTGAGCTCGGCGTAGGCCCGCACGTCCACATAGCCGACCATGTCTCATGGTCTCCCGCGGGATTGGTGAGGCGCAATCGCGGTGTTTTCTGCTGAGTCAGCAAAGCACATGGAGCTCGACCAGCTCGCGCACCCAATAGGCCTATTGCCCGCCTAACAGCGATTTGCTCGTTAGAAATCGCTCTGAGGCGGGCAAGTGCACTATTGGCTAGCAGGCAGCCTGATTCATCCCAGCAAACACGCGCCCTGGGCGGCATGGGTGCGGGTGATCACCGGCTGTTCGCAACCCGCATCGCGCACCGTGCGTCGTACCGCCTCCGCGACCGCCTCAACCTGCCCGGCCGGCACCAACGCGATCACGCAGCCGCCGAAACCGCCGCCGGTCATCCGGGCGCCAAACGCGCCGGCCTGCACCGCGGAATCTGCAATCAGATCGATGTGCTCAGTGGTGATGTCGAAGTCGTCACGCATCGAAGCATGCGAGGCGGTCATAATGCGGCCGGCTTCGGCAAAGTCCGAATAACCCAGCGCGCCAGCGAAATCCAGTACACGCTGGTTCTCGGTGATCACGTGGCGGGCTCGGCGGGCGTCGACCGGGTCGCCGATCGACGCCAGCACTGAAACATCGGTGACATCCCGCAGCGACGACACACCCAGATCGACGGCTGCACGTTCACACGACGCGCGACGGGCCGCGTATTCACCGCCGACGTTACTGTGCCGGGCCCGCGAGTCGATCAGCAGCAACGCGACATCGCGCGCATCGGGGTCGAACGGCACTGGCCGGACTGTCAGCTCACGAAAGTCGATCAGCAGCGCCGTCGACGGCTCCCCGAACAGCGCAGCCAACTGGTCGAGCAATCCCGTTGGCGCCCCGACATACTCATTCTCGGCGCGCTGCGCGAGCCGCGCCTGCTCCACACGGCCGACGCGCGCACCAGCCGCCGACATCAAAGCACCGAGCACCGCACACTCCAACGCCGCAGAAGAGGCCAGGCCCGAACCGATTTCGACGTCACTGCTGATCGACATCGCGCCACCGGGCACTGGGTGCCCCGCAACGCGCAGCGCCCAAATCACCCCGGCCACATAGCCGGCCCAGCCGCAAACCTCTCCGGGAGTGGTGTCGAGCGGAATCCGCACCGAACCCTCGGTACAGTCGCTGCACACTCTCACCGCGTCGCTGTCGTCCGGCGCAAACGTCACCACGGTGCGTTGCGGCAGCGCGATCGGTAGCGCGAAACCGAGGTTGTAATCGGTGTGTTCGCCGATCAGGTTGATCCGCCCGGGCGCGGCGTATCGGACTGTCATGCAAGTTCTCGCAGCCGCTGGGCCACGTCTTCGGGGGTCACGTCGCTGATGAACGCGTCCATCGCCGACTCGGAGGCTGCCAAGTACTTGAGCGCAATTGCGCTGCGCCGGATCGACATCAACTCGACGTGGAAGTAACCCTCCCGCTGAGCGTCGGTGTCGGCGAACTGGTGCAGCGCCGACATATACGGCAGCGGGCCGCAGTACATGCGGTCGAACCGGCGCAGCACGTCGAGGTAGACCTGCGCGAAATCGTCCAGTTCGGCCGGTTCGAGCTCGAGAAGGTTGTG
>NZ_DASRBZ010000243.1:0-9266 GCF_035653355.1 Mycobacterium sp.
CATCCGGGTGGCCCGCGCCATCAGCGTGCTGTTCCCCCAGATCACCACCATCGGCGGGTACCGGCAAGATCCCTTGCCATGGCACCCCAACGGGTTGGCGATCGATGTGATGATCCCGAACCATCACAGCCCCGAGGGGATTGAGCTCGGCAACCAAATCGCCGGTCTTGCCCTGGCGAATGCACAACGCTGGGGAGTGATCCATGTGATCTGGAGGCAGGCCTTCTACCCGGGCATCGGTGCGCCGAGTTGGACGCCGGACTCCGGCTCGGAAACGGCCAACCACTACGACCACGTTCATATCGCCACCGACGGCGGCGGCTACCCGACAGGGCACGAGACCTACTACATCTGACAACCGGTCGCTTACCAACGCGCCTCAAATCTTCGCGGCTATTTGGCACCAGTCCAAGGAAATACCGAGAAGCTTGCGGAAATGCAGACCCGGCCCACGAAGTGACCCGTGCGTTGACGTGCCTGCGATGATTGGCGTCGTGGCCGAAGGCGCGGGAAACCGGTCGGTCGAGAACCGGGCGGTAGCCGATTTCCTGATTGCAACGGGGGCGCAGCCGTCGGTTTTGGTCATCGACGGCGAAGCCGGCATCGGCAAGACGACGCTGTGGCTGGCGGCGAGCGAGCAGGCGGGTGAGCGCGGATTTCGGGTGCTGTCAGCGGCAGCAGGGCAAGCCGAGTCGATATTGGCTTACGCCGCCGTGGCCGATCTGCTGAGCGACGTCGAATCAGCTGTTTTGACAGCGCTTCCCGACGTGCAGCGGATTGCGCTTGAGCGAGTTTTACTGCGCGCCAACGGTGACGGCCCCGCCACCGACCAGCGCGTGGTGGCGGCGGCGTTCCTATCCGTTGTCGAGGACCTCGCGGCAAACAGCCCGGTGCTGGTGGCCATCGACGATGTGCAGTGGCTGGATTCGTCGAGCAAAAGCGTGGTCGCGTTCGCTATACGGCGGCTGCGAGGACCGATCGGGGTGTTGCTGACCGAGCGGACTGAACCCGACACCGAAAATGCGGGGTGGCTGCAGCTGAACAGACCAGGCGGGGTTGAGCGGTTTCGTGTGCGTCCGTTGACTATTGGCGGCCTACACACGCTGTTCCTGGAGAAGCTAGGTCGGTCGTTCCCAAGGCCCACGATGGTTCGCATCGCGGAGTTGTCTGGCGGCAACCCGTTTTACGCATTGGAACTGGCGCGCGCGATGGGCGGCCTGTCACCGGAGTCCGAGGCGGCATTGCCCGCCACATTGGCCGGACTGGTGCGTGCCCGGATCGGACGCCTCGATAATGATGCCCGAAATGTGTTGCTGGCCGCGGCATGTACGGCCGAGCCGACGGTGGACCTACTGGCACGGGCCACCGGTGCAGGCGTCGAGCGGACGGTTGAGCTACTCGAAGAGCCCGAAGATCACGACATCATCAGGATTGACGGCAATCGGGTGCACTTTTCTCACCCTTTGCTCGCGAGGAGTGTTTATACCGACGCTGGTCCCGCCCGTCGCCGCAGGATGCATCGGGCCTTGGCCGACGTTGTGACCCTGCCCGAGCTGAGGGCCAGGCATCTCGGGCTAGCCGCCACACGCGCGGATCCGGAAACGCTTCGCGCTCTTGACGAAGCCGCCGATGCAGCGCTGGCGCGCGGAGCACCTGCAGCCGCGGCGGAGTTGATCGAGTTAGCCATCCGGCTCGGCGGTGACACGTCATCGCGTCGCATACGCGCGGCCCAGCACCGTTTCCAGGCGGGCGATACTGGCCGAGCTCAAGCGGTGCTCGCACCGACAATCGATGCGATGGAGCCAGGCCCGCTTCGGGCGATCGCGTTCGATCTGCTTGCCGGAATGCGTATCTACGACAACAGTTTCCTGCAGGCCGGCGATCGACTCAAGGCTGCGCTCGACGACGCCACAAGCAATCCCGTGGTGCTGGTACAGACTTTGCTCATGCTGTCGTTTGTCCAACTCAATTCAGACGAGTACAGCGAATCACTCCGGCACGCGCGCCAAGCAGTAACAGTCGCCGAGGAACTCGACATTCCGACCTTGACCAGTCAAGCGCTCGCGATGTGGGTGCGGGCGAGCTTCACGTACGGACAAGGGTTCGACGAGTCCGCTCTAAAACGCGCACTCGAACTGGAAGATCCCCACATCGATGTGCCAATCCCGTTCCGCGCCAGCGCCATTAATGCTCTGATAATGACCTGCACGGGCCGGCTAGACGAAGCCCGTACCCAAATGCGTGCCATACGGCAGCACTGCGTCGAACGCGGCGCCGAAGGCGACATCGTGGCCATTGCCGGATACAGCACTTGGGCCGATATTTGGCAGGGACGCTTCAGCGATGCAGCAGAATCGGCCAATGATGCCGTGGAGCGGGCCGAGCAACTCGGCGGTGACCACGTGCTCGTGATTCCGTTGAGTGTGCGGGCAGCAGTCGCGGCCTACACCGGCCGTGAGCGCGACGCGCGCGCCGACGCTCATAACGCCATGGGGGCCCAGCGAGGTGGCTCGCCCCGGCTGCCGGGCTACTGGCCGGCGATGGCGTTAGGGTTTCTTGAGGTTTCGGTTGGCCGATACGCCGAAGCGCTGACCACCCTTCAGCCGGTGTTGTCGATCTTCAACAGCATTCCCAGCACCGAGATCCTCAGCGCCTGGTACATCCCGGATGCGGTCGAGGCGATGATCGCGCTGGGTCACTTCGACGACGCCGAGCCGCTGACCGAGGCGCTGGAACGTAACGGTAGACGGCTCGACCGCGCCTGGATGTTGGCCGTCGGCGCGCGCTGCCGCAGTATGTGGTTGGCCGCCCGGGGTGACGTCGGCGCCGCCGAAGAGGTTGCCCACCAAGCGATTACGGAGCACCAACGGCTCCCGATGCCGTTCGAACGCGCCCGCACCCAGCTGCTGCTCGGCCAACTACAGCGTCGGCAGCGCAGGAAAGAGCCCGCCGCGGAGACCTTGCACGAGGCGTTGCGCGCCTTCGAAGCCATGGGCACCCCGCTGTGGGCCGAACGCGCACGCGCTGAGCTCGCACGCACCAAAGTCAGCCCCGCCCGCGACCTGGGGCTCACACCCACCGAGCAGCGGGTGGCCGAGCTCGCGGCATCGGGCATGACCAACCGCGATGTCGCAGCCACCTTATTCATCAGCCCCAAGACCGTGGAACACAACTTGTCCCGCGTCTACCGCAAGCTCGGTATCCGCTCCCGCGCGGAACTTGGCCAGTGGATGAGGCAGACGCAACGTTAGGGAAATCCCCGATTCGCCAGGCGCGACGGATCACTAATGTCCATTGGGTGGGCAGCGCAGCGCCGCCGGTCGCGTGTTATCTCGCTGAGTGGTATCGACCGGAGGTCACCCAATATCCGCTCGACGACACCGTCGCCAAGCTCGACGCCGTCGCAGCCACCATGCGTATGGAGGGCTCGCTGGTGGAACTGCTTGTAACACTGGCGGTGCCGACAGACGAGGTCATCTACGGCGTCTTTGCCGCGCCCTCGCCTGAGATTGTCGTCGAGGTGTGCCGGCGCGCTGGTATTCCGCTCGAACGGCTTAGCGCCGACGTGGCGGCTCAATTCATGCGAGTCACGCGGGATTGAGGGCTGGGGCTAACCGTTAGGGAAACCCCCGATTCGTCAGTGACGGCAACTTGAAAAACTAGCTCGAACAAGTAAACCGAGCGGCCATACGGCTAGCGACCGGGGAGGAGCCATGGTCCTAATACATCAGCCCTCCGATCCGACTGGGAGGCTTTCGACACAGGAACCCCGTACCCCAGCAGTGGCGACCGTTGATTGCCTTATGTCAGGCGAAGTGAACCACGCCTACTCGATTGTTGAGGATGAGGACGGTCCGGGCCATCCGCGGATCAGTGCCGTTGACGGGTCGGACGTGGAGATCGCAGGGGCGTTTCAACCACCTGAGCGGCCGTATTGGTTGCTCTATGTGACCCCATGGCTGGCCGCTGCCGCCGGGGCTGCCTTTTGTCCCGACCCTCTTCCGTTGGGTAGCCGGAAAGAAGCCAGGGAATGGGTGAGTCTGGTCGCCCAGCTGTACGCGAAAGCGGCATCGTGACATACACAGCCGAGACGGCTCACAGCCCAATCCGCGCCACGGATGCCGAAGGCCGGACTGTCTGGGTGTCCAGGGCCCGCTGTCGCTCGGCCACCGATCCCGATGAGCTGTTTGTCCGCGGCGCAGCTCAGCGAAAAGCCGCGGTGATCTGCCGGCAGTGTCCGGTGAACCTCGAGTGCGCCGCCGAGGCGCTGGACAACCGGATCGAGTTCGGTGTCTGGGGCGGTCTGACCGAGCGTCAGCGCCGCGCGCTCCTGAAGCAGCACCCCGATGTAGTGTCGTGGGCCGACTTCTTCGGTGCCCAACGCAAAGACCTAGGGCGTAATTAGGCTAGGCAAGTGGACGTGCCGACGGGCGCTCCGAAAGAATCTCAACTCAAAAGCAAGTCGCGTCGATTTCTCTGAAGCAGATTGCTCAGATTTTAGTTTTGCGGATGATGCCTGACCGCTGGCCGTAGGAAAAGGTCTGGCGCAGAGGGCTTTCCGGGCCCCCAGAATAGAGCAGGTAGCTCACGGCGGATCGGCGTATCGGCGAGGCTCATTGACGACGCGCTGCACCTGATCACGGTCACGCTTCACCGACGGCATTTCTGGCGGGGGTGTATACCGGTGCTCGTCGGGGATGTCTGACAAGCGCACTGGCAGGCCTTCGCATGGATCGCCGCGCCACAGGATAGTGCCCGGCTCTTCAGGAGGGGACGTGAACCTACCTGGCCAGTTCTCCTCGAGATCGAGCAAATAGTAGTAGCGCACCGCCTCTTCTAAGTCGAGCCACGGACTGGGATCGATGAGCGACTCCCTGGTGTCGCGGACCAATCCGCAGGTGACCTCAGATGGCGGTGCCTTATAGACGATGTACATCATGGGACCCTCGGTCCATGCATGCGACACTAGGAAGCTGTAGTGCCCCTTTTCAGGTTTTGCAACTTGGTTCTCAAGCTCTGTGTGACGCAACAGGTTTCGCAGGACCGCTATCGCGAACGCACTTTGTGCGTCGGTGGTTTCAGTTGATGGGCACATTGTGATTCACCCATGGCGGGGTCAACGTCCACCCCGGTTTGACTTCCACCAGCCCGCCTCCTGGAAGTGGGTACATCGTGATCACGCCTTTCTGTCCTCCGTCGGGCACGTCAGGACGCCCCACACGGGGGCGACCACAATCCTCATTGTCAGACTCTCGCCGGTGTCGCGGCAGCTGGCAATTCCGAGCGGGACCGCTCGTGTAGTGAGTGCGGTTGATCGGAACGTCATAGCGGAGGGTACCGTCCGGCTGCCGCACCGGCCGACTATGGGAAATCAGGTCTTTAAATACGTTGGGATTGATTACGCCATGCTTCCGGTACGCCTTATCCCACCCAAATCCCTTGTCATTTTTCGCGTCGTAGTAACCACGCCGCAGGATGACGTGATTGCCGTCTAAGTCCGTGGCCTCGGCGATCACGTCATTGACCGGATACGGCGGTAGCCGCCATTGCTCTGGCTATGGCGAGCGCACGAGCTCCACCCGGCAGGACGACGCGTGAGGTACCGGCTCGTATCTCCGCCGGCTCGAGTCGGCCCCAGCTCCGGCGGCATCACCCCGTCGTAGAATCGTCACGGCTCATCGAGCCGGCCTAGGCCGCGTTAGCTCAGTTGGTAGAGCATCGCCCTTGTAAGGCGAATGTCGAGAGTTCGAGTCTCTCACGCGGCTCTATCCTGCGGCTCCATCCCTGTCGGCACTCACCGATAGCGTCGTCTTGTGTCAACGACCTGTGTCGGGTGCGGAGCCAATATCGACGGCCATCGGCTAAAAGTGTTTTGCACCAATGCATGCCAACAGTCACACCGCCGCCGCGTGCTCTTGGAGGCCTGGCTCGACACCGGAGTCTGTGGTCGCATGTCGTACCAAGGCCACTACGTCCGGGACTACCTCTACGAGCAGCAGGGCGGTTGCTGTGCGATCTGCGGCATCGTGGACGAGTGGAACGGCGTAAGCCTGGCGCTGATCGTCGACCACATCGATGGAGACGCAAGCAATAATCGTCGTGAAAATCTGCGGCTCATTTGCCCCAACTGTGACAGCCAGTTGCCGACGCACGGCGAGGAATCGCGGCAGCGGTCGGTACTACCGGCGACAGAGGTACGCCAACGGCCAGTCCTATTGACGCTCCAGCCGCCTGAGCATCCAACTAACGTTCGATTCGAACCGTTTACCAAGGCGAGTGCTCTACCACTGAGCTAAGGAGGCCGGTCCAGCGACAGCTAGCGTAGCGGCTCACTCATCGTGGTCGACGATGCGCTGAGAACGCACCGTCCGCGGCGTCGTGCGGCGCGCAGGACGGCGTCCGGGCAACGGGATGCGCTCGGCGATATTGCTCAGCGGGTTGACCACCATGGTCAGCGAGATGACGGCGTCTTGGAGTGTGGCGATGGCCGGTTCCAGTGCCTCCATCCCGGGCGCTAGTCGGCTGAGCGTGTCGGCGACATCGGCGAGCTGCTCGAGCGGCCCGTGCTTGGCGGTGAGCTTGTCAATGACGCCGCCCTCGGCAAGCAGCCGGTCGACCACCCCGTCCTCACCTAGCAACCGCTCGGCCACCCCGTCCTCGCCCAGCAACCGCTCGACCAGCCCGTCGTCGGCGAGCAGTTGATCGACCAGCCCACCCGGCTGCAGTGCGCGCTCCAAACCACCCCCTTCGGCAGTCAAGCGGTCAAGCAAACCGTCAGGCGCGGTCAATCTGTCGACTACACCGCCGGGACGCAACAGCCGCTCGACCGGCCCGTCAGGTGCCAACGCCCGCCCTAGCGGGGCGTCGTCGTCTAGCAACCTGGCCATCCGGTTTGCGCGCAGAATCGCGTCGTCGATACCTAGCATGTGCGCCACGGAAGCCGGCTGCCCGCCGGCCTCGCCTATGACCCGTTTGGCCAAGCCGACACCGGTTGCCGCTATGTCGAGGCTGGCGTCGGCCGCTGCCAACCCGATTCGCGCCGGCGCCGCGGCGAGTGTGACCAGGCTTTTGCCGAGGTTCATCCCCCGAGTGTATTCGCGCTGTATTCCCAGCGGCGCGCACCAGCAAAACAAGTCGCTGGCACCAAACTCACAGCAAGTGCACAGTTCCTTTGAAGGTTAAGCTCAATCAAGTGCGAAGGAATTGATGGCATGGTATCGGGCGTCGCACAGGAAACCACACCGGAAGCACGCGTCCTTGTCGTCGACGACGAGGACAACATCGTCGAACTTCTCTCGGTGAGCCTGAAGTTCCAAGGCTTCGAGGTCCACACCGCCACCAACGGTCCGGCGGCCCTCGACCGCGCCCGTGAAGTCCGGCCCGACGCAGTGATTCTCGACGTGATGATGCCCGGAATGGACGGCTTCGGGGTGCTGCGACGGTTGCGCGCCGACGGCATCGACGCACCCGCGCTATTTTTGACCGCACGCGACTCGCTGCAGGACAAGATCGCCGGCCTGACGTTGGGCGGCGACGACTACGTCACCAAGCCGTTCAGCCTAGAAGAGGTGGTCGCGCGGCTGCGGGTCATCTTGCGCCGCGCCGGCAAAGGAAGTACCGAGCCGCGCAGCGCCCGGCTGAAGTTCGCCGATATCGAACTCGACGAAGACACCCATGAGGTGTGGAAGGCCGGCGAGCCGGTGTCGTTGTCTCCAACCGAGTTCACCCTGCTGCGTTACTTCGTGATCAACGCGGGCACGGTGCTGAGCAAACCGAAAATCCTCGACCACGTCTGGCGCTACGACTTCGGCGGTGACGTCAACGTCGTCGAGTCCTACGTTTCTTATCTGCGCCGCAAGATCGACACCGGCGAAAAGCGGCTACTCCATACTCTTCGCGGGGTGGGCTATGTGCTCCGGGAGCCCCGATAAGCAGGAGGCCGGCTCCCGCGGCCGACTAGTGCGCGGAAGGCGAAGAATACGGGGATGGGCAGATTCCACCGAGGCGGGCTGCCGCTGAGGGTCGGCCTGGTGGCGGCCACACTTGTGCTGGTGGCCTGCGGGCTGGCGGTCTCGGGGGTCGCGGTCACCTCGATCTTGCGGCACAGCCTGCTCAACCGGGCCGATCAGACGCTGCTTGACGCGTCCCGCAGCTGGGTGCAGGCTCCCCGACGGATCTCGCAGTTGCCCTATGAGGGGCCCAACGCCGACCGCCCGCCCTCAAAGTTCTACGTCCGGGTGTTGGCGCGCGACGGCCGCAGTTGGCAGGCCATCAATGACTCCCACGCCGAACCGGCCCTGCCTGCCGACAACAACGTCGGGCCCGAGCCGGTGACGGTGGGCTCGGTCAACGGATCCAATGTCCAATGGCGGGCGGTATCGGTGCGCGGGCCCCAAGGCCGCTTGATCACAGTCGCCTTCGACCTCTCCGATGTCCAGCACACGCTGCGCGCGCTGATCTGGCTGCAGGTCGGGATCGGGGCGGCGGTGCTGCTGGTCCTCGGCATCGCCGGCTACGCGGTGGTCCACCGGAGCCTGCGGCCATTACTGGAGGTGGAACGAACCGCCGCAGCGATCGCTGCCGGGCAGCTGGATCGGCGTGTCCCCGAGCGTGATCCGCGAACGGAAGTAGGCCGACTTTCCTTGGCGCTCAACGGAATGCTCGCGCAAATTCAGCAGGCGGTGGCCGCCTCTGAGTCCTCGGCGGAGAAGGCCCGCACATCCGAGGACCGGATGCGACGCTTCATCACCGACGCCAGCCACGAACTGCGCACCCCGCTGACCACCATTCGCGGCTTCGCGGAGCTGTATCGGCAGGGCGCCGCCCGCGACGTAGAGATGCTGATGTCGCGGATCGAAAGCGAGTCGCGCCGGATGGGCGTGCTGGTCGAGGATCTGCTGCTGCTGGCGCGCCTGGACGCGCAACGCCCGCTCGAACGCCATCGAGTGGATCTGCTCGCCCTGGCCAGCGACGCCGTGCATGACGCGCAGGCGATCGCACCCAAGCGCCGGATCGCCATGGAAGTGCTCGACGGCCCCGGCACACCGGAAGTGCTCGGCGACGAGGCGCGCCTGCGCCAGGTGCTGAGCAACTTGGTGACCAACGCGCTGCAGCACACCCCGGAAACTGCCGATATCACCGTGCGGGTCGGCACCGATGGCGACAACGCCGTGCTGGAAGTCGCCGATGAGGGCCCCGGCATGAGCCAACAGGATGCACTGCGGGTGTTCGAGCGCTTCTACCGCACCGACTCGTCGCGCACCCGC
>NZ_DASRBZ010000244.1:0-5155 GCF_035653355.1 Mycobacterium sp.
CACCACTGTCGCTTGATGTTCTCTTTGAGCTCGACACCCAGCGGCCCGTAGTCCCACGCCGACTTGACGCCGCCGTAGATTTCGCCGCACGGGTACACCAGGCCGCGGCGTTTGGCGAGGTTGGCCACGGTGTCGATGACGGACGCCACGGGCGGGTGCACTCCTGTCTCGGGTGGGGATGAACGCGGATGGCGATGAGCCGCGAGCACCAGTCATCGTAGCGATCGGCCCAGCGGTCTTTGACATGCGTCATCGTGCATGTGACAGTGGAGGTCAGCCGACAGCGATTCCCAACTGCCCTGCTCGAAGGTGATGACTCATGTCCCCGTCAACGTCACCGGTAGCCGACGGCCCGTCAATGGCAGCCGTCGGTTCCGAGCTGGAGGGAGAGCACGAGCGCGGGTTCTCGGCGTTCCCGGCGCCGCCGCCGCGGGAAATCCTGGACGCTGCCGGTGAGCTGCTGCGCGCGCTGGCGGCACCGGTCCGCATCGCGATCGTGCTGCAATTGCGCGAGTCGCAGCGCTGCGTGCACGAGCTGGTCGACGCGCTGGGCGTACCGCAACCGTTGGTGAGCCAGCACTTGAAGATTCTCAAGGCCGCCGGCGTGGTCGCCGGCGAGCGGTCAGGGCGCGAAGTCCTCTACCGGCTGGCCGACCACCACCTGGCGCACATCGTCATCGACGCTGTCGCTCACGCCGGTGAGGAGCGCTGATGACGGGTGCCGGTGTTCGCTCCACCCGGCAGCGGGCGGCCATCGCGACCCTGCTGGAAACCCTCGACGACTTCCGCTCGGCGCAAGAACTGCACGACGAGTTGCGTCGGCGCGGCGAAAACATCGGCCTGACTACCGTCTACCGGACGCTGCAGTCGATGGCGGCGGCGGGGATGCTCGACACGCTGCGCAACGACACGGGTGAATCCGTGTACCGCCGTTGCTCGACGAACCATCACCACCATCTGGTGTGCCGCAGCTGCGGCTCCACCGTGGAGGTCGGCGATCGCGAGGTCGAGGCGTGGGCCGCCGACGTGGCGGCCGAACACGGCTTTTCCGATCCCAGCCACACCATCGAGATCTTCGGCACCTGCGCGGAGTGCCGATAATTCCGCTGGCAGCTTCAGCAGGCACGGCTGTGCCGGGTGCCCCTTTGGGCGGGAACACCCTAGG
The DNA here is from genome assembly GCF_035653355.1 of Mycobacterium sp. GTDB lineage: Bacteria > Actinomycetota > Actinomycetes > Mycobacteriales > Mycobacteriaceae > Mycobacterium. The sequence goes on from NZ_DASRBZ010000244.1 coordinate 1,166, forward strand.
TGCCCGCCTCCGCGCGATTCTCAGGTCGGCGACCCCACTTGCCAGCTTTGTAAATTGCTATGAGGCGGGTTCAAAGACTATTACCCTCCGTCGGGGCAAGCGAGCCCTAAGCCGTTAGGGCCCGTCGTATTTCGGCGCCCGTGTCGAGCACCATGAGGATCAGCGTCCGCAGCGCGTTGTCTGTCAGGCCGGCGCCGGGGAAGTTGTACCGCAGCATCACGTCGGCGGTTTTGGCCGAGTTGCGCTTCGCGGTCGCCTCGCCGACCTTTTCCACCACGGCCACTGCGCCCAACTGGATTCCGTTCGCCTGCTCGGCCACCCGGTCGCGGACCTTCTTGTTCAACGGAAGATCCCATGCCAACACTTGGGTGAGCGACACCAGATCGAGATCCTCGACGACGGACACCACCCGCAGCGACGCCAACGTGCCGAGATGGCGGATGGTCAGTGCGCCGTCGGGTTCTTCTTCGACGGGCAGCACCTCCCGCAGCACCGACGTCAGCCGCTCCTGCAGTGAGGGCATCAGGCGCTCCCGAATCGTCGATGGCGGGACGCGTAGTCCTCGCAGGCCGCCCACAAGTCGCGGCGGTCATAGTCGGGCCACAGCTTGTCTTGGAAAATGTATTCGGCGTATGCCGCCTGCCACAACATGAAATTGCTGGACCGCTGCTCCCCCGAGGTGCGCAGCAGCAAGTCCACATCGGGAATGTCGGGCCGCTGCAGGTGACGGGCGATCGTCGCCTCGGTGATCCGATCAGGATTGAGCTTGCCTACGGCCGCCTCCCGCGCGATTGCCCTGGCAGCTTCGGTGATTTCGGCCCGGCCGCCGTAGTTCACGCAGTAGTTCACGGTGATGACGTCGTTGCCGGCAGTCATCTGCTCGGCGATCTCGAGTTCTTTGATCACGCTGCGCCACAACCGTGGCCGCGAGCCGACCCACCGTATCCGCACACCGATAGCCTTTAGGCTTTCGCGGCGGCGCCGCACCACATCGCGGTTGAAGCCCATCAAGAAGCGGACCTCTTCGGCCGACCGTTTCCAGTTCTCGGTGGAAAAAGCGAAAAGGCTCAACCACTTGATGCCGAGTTCGATTGCGCCACAGGCTATGTCGATGACAACCGCCTCGCCCATCTTGTGTCCCTCGACGCGCGGCAGTCCGCGCTGCGTGGCCCACCGGCCGTTGCCGTCCATCACGATCGCGACGTGCGTTGGCAGCTGCGCGGCCGGGATTCGTGGCGGGACCGCTTTCGACGGGTGTTGCGGTGGCCGGCGCGGGCCGCCATCGGGTGACGGCGGCAGCTCCGGGAAGACCACCGGCCACGTCGACTTGTCCGGGAAGCTCGGGTAGTCGGGCGGCGCGGGAGACAGCTGCGGAAAGCCGCGCTCAGCTTTCCGCGCTGAGCCGCTGCCCCGGTTCCGCACCATGGGCCACATCCTGCCCGACCAGCGAGATGCGATGGGCGGCGACCGCGCGGTCGACCCGGTCCATCCGCTCCACCAGCGGCAACGTTCGCAGTTGGCGTTCTAAGTGCCATTGCAGGTGGGCGGCCACCAACCCGCTGACGTGGTTGCGGTGCGGTTGCGGCGCAGCCAGCGCCGCCTCCCAGTCGCCGTCGCGCAACGCCGACATCAATTCCAATACCCCCAGCGGCGGCGTGGTGGAACCGGCCGGGCGGCAGTGCGGGCAGACGCTGCCGCCCGCGGCGATGTGAAACGCTCGATGCGGGCCGGGCGTGGCGCAGCGGGCGCACTCGGTCAGCGCCGGCGCCCATCCGGCGATCCCCATGGCACGCAGCAGGTAGGCGTCCAGCACCAGCTCGCGCGGCCGCTGCCCGTCGGCCACCGCCCGCAGCGCCCCCACTGTGAGCCGGTGCAGCGCCGGGGCCGGTGCCCGCTCCTCACCGGCGAGGCGTTCGGCGGTTTCCAGCATCGCGCACGCGCAGGTGTAGCGGCCGTAGTCGCTGACGATGTCGGTGGCGAACGCGTCGATCGCGACCACCTGGGTGATGATGTCCAGGTTGCGGCCGGGGTAGAGCTGCACGTCGATGTGAGAGAACGGCTCCAGCCGCGCGCCGAACTTGCTGCGGGTGCGGCGCACACCCTTGGCCACCGCGCGCACCAGGCCGTGGTCGCGGGTCAGCAGGGTGATGATCCGGTCGGCTTCGCCGAGCTTGTGCTGGCGCAGCACCACCGCCCGGTCCCGGTATAGCCGCATCACTCCAGTTTGGCATCGTGCTGAGACATCGCTGGGACATGGCCGGGATGGCACGCCGATACTCTGGTCGGCGATGGCACACGCGTCTTTCCTTCGCTTCCCAACCCTGTCCGATCAGCTCTACCAGCTGGCCAGCCGTGAGGTGACGTCGGACGAGCTGGTGCGCCGCTCGCTGCACGCCATCGACCTCAGCCAGTCCACGCTCAACGCGTTCCGGGTGGTGCTCACGGAGTCGGCGCTGGCCGATGCCGCCGAGGCCGACCGCCGGCGCGCCGCCGGTGAGCAGGCGCCGCTGCTGGGCGTCCCGATCGCGGTCAAGGATGACGTCGACATCGCCGGTGTCGCAACGGCTTTCGGCGCATCCGGGTACGTCGCACCTGCCACCGCCGATTCCGAGGTGGTGCGCCGGCTCAAGGCGGCGGGCGCGGTGATCGTCGGCAAAACCAACACCTGTGAACTCGGCCAATGGCCGTTCACCAGCGGACCCGCATTCGGGCACACCCGCAACCCCTGGTCACGCAAGCACACACCCGGCGGATCGTCGGGCGGCGGCGCTGCCGCGGTGGCGGCCGGCCTGGTCGCCGCCGCTATCGGCTCGGACGGAGCCGGCAGCATCCGTATCCCCGCGGCATGGACACACCTGGTGGGCATCAAGCCGCAGCGCGGCCGGATTTCGACCTGGCCGCTGCCCGAGGCGTTCAACGGCATCACGGTCAACGGCGTGCTGGCGCGCACCGTCGAGGACGCGGCGCTGGTGCTTGACGCCGTCTCTGGCAACGTCGAGGGCGACCTGCACAAACCACCTCCGGTCAAGGTCTCCCAATACGTCGGCGTCGCGCCAGGTCCGCTGAAGGTCGCGGTGTCAACCCGCTTCCCGTTTACCGCGTTTCGGGCCGCGCTGCACCCGGAGATCCGCGCCGCGCTGGACAGGGTGGCCGAGCAACTCAAGCTGCTGGGCCACTCCGTGGTGGCCGGCAACCCCGATTACGGCCTGCGGTTGTCGTGGAATTTCCTGGCACGGTCCACCGCCGGGCTGCTCGACTGGGCAGAGCGGCTCGGCGACGGCGTCGAATACGACCGTCGCACGCTGTCCAACATGCGGATGGGCCGACTGCTCTCCGGGCGGGTGCTGCGCCGCGCGCGCGCCCACGAGGCCGCGGATCAGCGTCGGGTCGGCTCGATCTTCGACATCGTCGACGTGGTGCTAGCGCCGACCACCGCGCAGCCACCGCCACAGGTGCACGCCTTCGACACGTTGGGCGGCTTGGCCACCGACCGCGTCATGATCAAGGCCTGCCCGGTGACGTGGCCGTGGAATGTGCTGGGGTGGCCGTCGATCAACGTCCCGGCAGGCTTCACCTCCGAAGGTCTGCCGATCGGTGTACAGCTGATGGGGCCGGCCAACAGCGAGCCGTTGCTGGTGTCGCTGGCCGCCGAACTCGAGGGCGTCATGGGCTGGGCCGCCAAGCAGCCGCAGGCTTGGTGGAACACCGGGATGGGCACGCCGCCGATAGCGCTGCGCTAACCGCGACCGCAGCGACGGTCAAAAGCCAAGGCGGCCAAGCTGTTTGGGGTCGCGCTGCCAGTTCTTGGCGACCTTGACCCGCAGGCCGAGATAGACCTTGCTGCCCAGCAGCTTCTCGATTTGGCGGCGCGCGGCGGTGCCGACTTCCCGTAGCCGGGCGCCGCCCTTGCCGATCACGATGCCCTTCTGGCTGGGCCGCTCCACGTAGATCACCGCGTGCACGTCGAGCAGGTCGTCACGGCCCTCGTGC
>NZ_DASRBZ010000245.1:0-16274 GCF_035653355.1 Mycobacterium sp.
GATGTACTTGCGGTATTCGTCGAGCGTGGTGGCCCCGACCAGCCGCAGCTCGCCACGAGCCAACATCGGCTTGATCATGTTGCCGGCGTCCATCGAGCCTTCGCCGGTCGCGCCGGCGCCGACGATGGTGTGCAGCTCGTCGATGAACGTGATGATCTGGCCGGCAGAGTTCTTGATGTCCTCGAGCACCGCCTTGAGGCGCTCCTCGAATTCGCCGCGGTACTTCGAACCGGCCACCATCGAGCCGAGGTCCAACGCGATGATCGTCTTGTCACGCAGGCTTTCCGGCACGTCACCGGCGACGATGCGCTGGGCCAGGCCCTCGACGATCGCGGTCTTACCGACGCCGGGCTCACCGATGAGTACCGGGTTGTTCTTGGTGCGCCTCGACAGCACCTGCACCACGCGGCGGATCTCGGTGTCACGCCCGATGACCGGGTCGAGCTTGCCTTCGCGGGCCTGGGCCGTCAGGTTGGTCGAATACTTCTCCAACGCCTGGTAGGTGCCCTCCGGGTCGGCGCTAGTGACCCGCGCGCTGCCGCGCACCTTAACGAACGCCTCCCGTAACGCTTGCGGAGACGCGCCATGGCCGGTCAGCAGCTTGGCGACGTCCGAGTCACCGGTGGCAAGGCCGACCATCAGGTGCTCGGTGGAGACGTACTCGTCGTCCATCTCGGTGGCCAGCTGCTGGGCAGCGGTGATCGCGGCCAGCGATTCGCGGGACAGCTGCGGTTGCGTGCTGGCCCCGGTGACCTGCGGCAACCGGTCGATCAGGCGCTGGGCTTCAGCGCGGATGGTGGCGGGCTCGACGCCGACTGCCTCCAGCAGCGGCGCAGCGATCCCGTCGTTCTGCGTCAGCAGCGCCAACAGCAGATGAGCGGGCCGAATCTCGGGATGCCCGGCGGCCGATGCCGCCTGTAGCGCCGAGGTCAGCGCCGCCTGAGTCTTGGTAGTCGGGTTAAAAGAGTCCACGACACCTCCAATCGGGTACGTCCAAAAAATGCTTGTCGTGTACTTCAACGTCGTCAATGTTGAGTCTGTTCCGCTCAACTCTGGCGAATTTCGGCGCCCGACTGTGCAGCTTGTGGTACCCAAACCGGCGTGACGGCACCCATTAGCGGCACAGTCGACGCGCTAGCCGTCGAGCACCTTGCCAAGCTGCGCCGCGATGCGGACCCACCCGTTGCCCATGATCGTCCGGGACCGCTGCTGGACGTCGTCGTCGGGGTCGAAGCCGGTGTGCCGCAAGATGACCCGGGTGCCACGCCCCTCGGCGTGCAGCGTCCAGGTGACTACCCAGGCCGACGGCTTGTCCGAGCGTGCGTCAGCCCAGCTGATCGCCAGCTGCTGACCGGGAACCACGGCGAGGACCTCGCACGCGACCTGCCCGGAGAAGCCAACCGACGGCATCGGCTGGCCTTGGAAAGTGAAACGGGTGCCGACCAGCGGCGCGAACCCGCTCGGCGCCATCAGCCAGCGCGCCATTAGCTCCGGCGTCGTCAGCGCCTGCCACACCCGCTCGGGCGGATGCGGGTAGAACTGGTCGACCTCGATGACAGTGGAGTCGGCGGTGCGGGTCATGAATCCTCCATCTCGTCGAGCACTTCACCCAGCGCGGCCAGCCGCTCGCGCCAGAACCGTTCGTAGGGACTGAGCCACGTCGAAATCTCCTGCAGTGGTTGAGGATTGACGCGGTAGCGACGGAACCTGCCCTGTTTGTCTTCAGCGACCAACCCACAGTCGCGCAGCACTTTGAGGTGTTCGGACACGCTGGGCCGGGCCATATCGAAGCACTCGGCGATCTTGACCACAGTCCGGTCGCCGCCCAGCAACATGTCGAGGATGTCGCGCCGTGTCGGGTTGGCCAGCGCCGCGAAGACGGCATCGGTCCGGCTGGCCCTGGCGCGCGTCGGCATGCCCGCCATATTAGGTAGGATTTTTCCTACCTGTCAACGGTCGGCTACGGTTCTCGTGTGGCAGCCAGCTGGAGTTCGGCGCTGACCGGGCTTGTATCCCTCGCACTAGTGATCGCCCTGTCGCCGTTGTCAGTCATCCCGGCGGTGCTCGTGTTGCAGACCCCGCGGGCGCGGGCCTCCAGCCTCACGTTCCTGGCCGGCTGGTTGACGACGCTGGTGGCGTTGACGGCGATCTTCGTCTCGGTTTCGGGCTTGCTCGGCGGCCTGCACAAGTCGCCGCCGACCTGGGCGTCGTGGCTGCGCATCGGCGTAGGCGTGACGCTGATCGCGTTCGGTATCGTCCGGTGGCTGACCCGCCAGCGTCACACCCAGACACCGGGCTGGATGCGGTCGATGACCAACCTGACTCCCGCTCGCGCGGCAGTGACGGGGTTGGTGTTGGCCATTGTGCGGCCCGAGGTGCTGTTCGTCTGCGCGGCGGCGGGTTTGGCGATCGGCAGCGCAGGGTTGGGCGTCACGCGCGCGTGGATATCCGCGGCGATTTTCGTGGGGGTGGCCGCCTCGACCGTCGCGGTCCCGGTACTGGCCTACGCCGGTGCCGGTCACCGTCTCGACGATCCGCTGGCCCGGCTCAAGGAGTGGATGGAGCGTCACCACGCCGCGCTGCTCGCCGCCATCTTCGTGGTGATCGGGTTGCTGGTGCTGTACAAGGGGATCCACGCCCGATAGCGCGCCGGTAGCCGACGAGCGCCGGGATTCCGTTGTTCATGATCTCCGGGCCGCCCGCTCGCGCCTCTAAAATCGTCGCCCGTGGGCCTAGAAGACCGGGATGCGCTGCAGGTTTTGCATGCCGCCTTCACGGAAGGGGCCCAAGGCGACGAATTGGTCGGCCGCTTCTACACCCGCTGGTTTGCTCTCGATGTATCGCTGCGCGACAAATTTCCGCCTGATATGGCCGGCCAGCGCGCCGCCTTCGCGCACGCGCTGAACTGGGTGTACGGCGAACTGGCAGCCCAACGCGCACAGGAGCCGGTGCAGTTTTTGGCCCAGCTGGGACGAGACCACCGCAAATACGGCGTGACCGAAGCGCATTACGAGACGCTGCGCCAGGCACTGTATGCGACGCTGCGCAGCGATCTGGCCGACGAGTGGACCGATGCCGTCGACGAGGCCGCCCGCCAATCGCTGAACCTGATCACCGGCGTGATGAGCGGCGCCGCCGACGCCGACCATGGGCCCGCCTGGTGGGACGGCACGGTGATCGACCACCTGCGAGTGTCACGCGACCTCGCGGTGGTGCGGCTGCAGCTGGACCGGCCACTGAACTACCACGCCGGCCAGTACGTGCACGTCTCGATCCCACAGTGCCCGCGGCGGTGGCGCTACCTGACCCCGGCCATCCCGCCCGACGAGAGCGGCGCCATCGAATTCCATGTCCGGGCCGTTCCGGGTGGTCTGGTCAGTACGGCGATCGTCGGCGAAACACGGCCCGGAGATCGCTGGCGGCTCTCCAGCCCGCACGGCGGGTTGCAGGTCGACCGCGACGGCGGTGACGTGCTGATGGTGGCCGGCAGCACCGGGCTGACCCCGCTGCGCTCGATCATCATGGACCTCACCCGCTGGGCCGATAACCCGCGGGTGCACCTGTTCTTCGGTGCGCGCTACCCGTGCGAGCTCTACGACCTGCCGACGCTGTGGCAGATCGCGGCGCAAAATCCGTGGCTCTCGGTCTCCCCGGTGTCGGAGTACACCGCTAACCCGCCCTGGGCCAGCGAGTATCCGGATGTCACACCGCCGCGCGGCTTGCACGTGCGCCAGACCGGCCGGCTGCCCGAAGTGGTGACGAAATACGGCAGCTGGAGCGATCGGCAGATCATGATCTGCGGCGGACCCGGCATGGTACGTGCCACCAAGGCGGCACTTATCGCGAAAGGCGCACCGCCAGAGCGTATTCAGCACGACCCGCTCTGCAGCTAGATCACAGAGCACTAGGCTGGCGGGCGTGCACATCGTTACGCTGCGCGACCCGTCGGCGCCGGTGGTGGCACAGTACGCGCCCAGCGCCGGCATGATCGGTATCTCACTGACCGATTCCGGGGTCGAACTACTCGGCCAGCGCGCAGGATTGGACGCCTACCTGGCAGCCGGCAAGACGATGGGCATCCCGGTCCTCTACCCCTGGGCCAATCGGCTCGGCGGACACAACTACACGGTTGGCGGGGAGGAAATCGCGCTGGCAGCCGACGCGTTCGGCGTCCGCACAGACCCGAACGGCCTGCCGCTCCACGGTTTGCTGGCCGGCTACCCGGGCTGGAAGGTGATGACGGAGTCGGCGAACGAGCTCACCGCCGAGTTGGACTTCGCCGCCGACTCGGCACTTTTGGCCAGCTTTCCGTTTCCGCATCTGCTGGTCGTGCGGGTCACGCTGGCCGATCGCTCGGTGACCGTCCGCAGCACGGTGTCGGCCATCGGCGACAAGCCCGTGCCGCTGTGCTTCGGCTTTCACCCGTATCTGCGCGTGCCTGAGGTGCCGCGGGCCGAGTGGGTTATCGAGACACCGCGGCTGCGGCATCTTCTCCTCGACGATGAAGGCCTGCCCACGGGGGAGGCCGAGGAACAACCACCGATCTATGAGAGCTTGGGCGACAAGTCTTTCGACGACGGCTACGACGAAGTGCCCGAGGGCGCGGTGTTCGCGGTCTCCGGCGGCGGGCGCCGCATCGAGGTGCACTTCGAACAGGGGTATCCGGCGGCGCAGATCTTCGCGCCCCCCGGTGAAGACGTGGTGTGTTTCGAGCCGATGGCCGCCCCGACCGATGCGCTGCGCCGCGGCGGCTACCGCTTCGCGCATCCCGGTCAGCCAGCGGTCGCGGTGTTCTCAATCCGCGTGTAACGGCTAGCTCATCTGGCGGGGCTGCCACACCACCAGTGCGGTGCTCTTCGGCAGCACCGCCAGGTCGCGTCGCTGGCTGCCCCGTAGCCGTTCGACCTCGGCGGTCAACTCCTTGATCCGCGACTGCAACGCCTCGACTTGGTTGGTCAGCTCGATGATGCGTTTGATGCCGGCGAGGTTGACGCCCTCGTCTTGGGAGAGCCGCTGCACCTCGCGCAGCAATTCCACGTCATGCTCGGAATAGCGGCGCCCCCCACCAGAAGTGCGCTGCGGACGAACCAGGCCGAGCCGGTCGTAGGTCCGCAGCGTCTGCGCGTGCATGCCGGCCAGCTCGGCCGCCACCGAGATCAAGAAGGTTCGAGAATCGTCTTTCTTAGCCATCAGCGATTACCTGCCCATCCGGCCCTCGGATCGAAGCCGCTAGCCCGCTCGGCGGCGGCGTAGGCCTCCAGCGCCTCTTTGGCGGCACCGTCCAGGTTCGGGGGCACCGCGACCTGAACGGTGACCAGCAGGTCGCCGCTGCCGCCGCTGCGCTTGGGTACGCCGCGCCCGCGCACCCGCAGAATGCGTCCATTGGCGGTGCCCTTCGGCACCCGCACACCGACCCTCCCGTCCAGTGTCGGCACGGAAAGCGTTGTGCCCAAGGCTAATTCGGCGAAACTGACCGGGACGGTGATGGTGAGGTCATCACCCTCGCGGCCAAACACCGGGTCCGGCCGCACGTGCACCGTGACGTACAGGTCACCTGACGGCGCGCCGCGCAAGCCCGCCTCACCCTGTCCGGGTAACCGGATGCGCTGGCCGTCCTCGACGCCCGGCGGGATCCGCACGTTGATGGTGCGGGTCCGGGTCGTCACACCTGTTCCCTTGCACTGGTCGCACGGGTGCTCAATGATGGACCCGCTGCCGCGGCAGTCGGTGCACGGTTCGGAGAATCCGAACGCGCCTTGGTTGCGGCTGATTACACCGGAGCCGTTGCAGGTGGGGCAGACTCGCGGGCTGGTGCCCGGCCGGGCGCCGCTGCCATGACAGTTGGTGCACGGCGCCGGGCTGGTCAGCCGCAGTGGCATCGCCACACCCTTGGCGGCCTCCACGAAACTCAGCTCAGCCTCGGTCTCGAGGTCGTTGCCGCGGCGCGGCCGGCTCGGACGGGTTGTGGCGCCCCGACCGAACAAGCCGCCGAACAGGTCGCCGATGGTGCTGCCGCCGGTCTGGCCGGCGGCGTCGAACAAATCGCTCAGGTTGAACTCGGCGCCGTCGCCGCCCATGCCGAAGCCGCCAAAGTTCGCGCCGCTGAACCGGCGGCCGAACCCGCCGCCGCCGGCGAACAGCCGTCGCGTCTCGTCGTACTCCTTGCGTTTGGCCGGGTCGGACAAGACGCTGTGCGCCTCCGACACCGCCTTGAACCGCTCCGCGGCCCGCGGGTCGTCGCGGTTGGCGTCCGGGTGCAGCTCGCGTGCCAACTTCCGGTAGGCGCGCTTGATGTCGTCCTGGCTGGCGTCAGGGGAGACGCCTAGCTCCTTGTAGAAGTCCTTTTCGACCCACTCGCGCTGGGCCATGCTGCGTCACCCCCTTCCGCCTTCCTCTGGAGTTGTGCACCGCCGGCCGCTTACTCAGCCGGCGGTTCTGATTCTGCGTTCTGCTGCCCGGTCGTGGCCTGCCCGGTCGTAGCCTCCCCGTCGGGCGTCTCAACCGTATCGCCTGCCGTATCGCCCACTGCGGGAACAGCTTCGGCCGTTTCGGTCTCGGCCGACACATCGGCACCGTTCTCGATCACCGTGTCGACGACGACGACCAGCGCGTGCCGCAGCACCTGATCGCCGAGCTTGTAGCCCTGCCGCAGCACACTGCCGATCACCGGCTTGGTGCCCTCGGCGCCGTCGCCCTCGTGCTGGACGGCTTCGTGCAGCACCGGGTCGAAGTCGTCGCCCTCGGCGCCGAACGCGCTCAACCCCAGTCCGCTCAGCGCGCTGGTCAGCTTGTCGGCGACCGACTTGAGCGGACCTGACTCCAAGTCGCCGTGGCTGCGGGCACGGTCGAGATCATCGAGCACACCCAGTAATTGACTGATCACCGTCGCCTTGGCCCGGTCGGCCGCCGCCTGCTGGTCGCGCAATGCGCGCCTGCGGTAATTGGTGAAGTCGGCCTGCACCCGCTGCAAATCGGCGGTCAGCTCGGCGACTTTGTCCTCGGTCACCGCCGAACCCGGCGCCGGCGACGGTGCCGCCGGTGCCGGCTCGCTCGGCGCCGAACCGGACGAGACGTGGCGAACCTCGCCGGTCTCGGGATCGATTCGCCGCTTGTCGGTGACCGTTACCTGTTCGCGTGGGTTACCTTCTGTCACTTCGCCTCCCGATCATCGTCGACAACCTCCGCGTCAACGACGTCGTCGGCACCGCCGGCGCCGTCACCGGTGGGGCCGCCCGTTGCACCGGCGCCCTGCGCGGCCTGGGTGGCCTCATAGATAGCTTGACCGAGCGCCTGCGACTCGTGGCCCAGCTTTTCCATCGCAGACTTGATCGCGCCGATGTCGGTGCCTTCCAACGCCTTCTTGGCATCAGCGACCGCGGCCTCGACCTTGCTCAGCGTGTCTTCTGGAACCTTCGAACCGCCCTCGGCCCCACGCTGCTCCTGCACGAACTTCTCGGTCTGGTAGACCAGCGTCTCGGCCTGGTTGCGAACGTCAGCCTCCTCGCGGCGCTTGCGGTCCTCCTCGGCGTGCGCCTCGGCATCCTTGACCATCCGGTCGATCTCCTCCTTGGACAGGCCGGAGCCCTCCTGGATGCGGATCGTGTTCTCCTTGCCGGTGCCCTTGTCCTTCGCGGTCACGTGCACGATGCCGTTGGCGTCGATGTCGAAGGTGACCTCGATCTGCGGCACGCCGCGCGGCGCCGGCGGGATACCGGTCAGCTCGAAGGAACCGAGCAGCTTGTTGTGCGCGGCGATCTCACGCTCACCCTGATAAACCTGGATCATCACCGACGGCTGGTTGTCGTCGGCGGTGGTGAAGGTCTCGCTGCGCTTCGTCGGGATCGTGGTGTTGCGCTCGATCAGCTTGGTCATCACGCCACCCTTGGTCTCGATCCCCAAGCTCAGCGGCGTAACGTCAAGCAGCAGAACGTCTTTGACCTCACCCTTGAGCACACCGGCCTGCAACGCGGCGCCGACGGCCACGACCTCGTCGGGGTTGACACCCTTGTTGGGCTCCTTGCCGCCGGTGAGCTCCTTGACCAAGTCGGTCACCGCGGGCATCCGGGTCGAACCACCCACCAGCACGACGTGGTCGATCTGCGACACCGAGATGCCGGTGTCGGCGATCACCTGCTGGAACGGCTTGCGGCAACGGTCCAGCAGATCCTGGGTGATGCGCTGGAACTCCGCCCGAGTCAGCTGCTCGTCGAGGAAGAGCGGGTTCTTGTCGGAGTCCACGGTGATGTAAGGCAGGTTGATCGAGGTGCTCGGCGAGCTGGAGAGCTCGATCTTGGCCTTCTCAGCCGCCTCCCGCAGCCGCTGCATCGCCATCTTGTCCTTGGTCAGGTCGATGCCGGTCTGCCCCTTGAACTTGTCGGTCAACCAGTCGACGATGCGCTGGTCCCAGTCGTCGCCGCCGAGGTGGTTGTCACCGGAGGTGGCACGGACCTCGACCACGCCCTCGCCGATCTCCAGCAGCGACACGTCGAAGGTGCCGCCACCGAGGTCGAACACCAGGATGGTCTGCTCTTTCTCGCCCTTGTCCAAGCCGTAGGCCAACGCCGCGGCGGTGGGCTCGTTGATGATGCGCAGCACGTTGAGGCCCGCGATCTGGCCGGCCTCCTTGGTGGCCTGCCGCTGGGCGTCGTTGAAGTAGGCCGGGACGGTGATGACCGCGTCGGTGATGTCTTCACCGAGATAGGCCTCGCCGTCGCGCTTCAGCTTCATCAGAATGCGGGCGCTGATTTCTTGGGGCGTGTATTTCTTGCCGTCGATCTCGATGGACCAGTCCGTGCCCATGTGGCGCTTGATCGAGCGCACGGTGCGTTCGACGTTGGTCACCGCCTGGTTCTTGGCAGGCTGGCCGACCAACACCTCACCGTTACGGGCGAACGCGACGATGGACGGCGTGGTCCGGGAGCCCTCCGAGTTGGCGATGACGGTGGGATCGCCGCCCTCGAGGACGCAGATGACGGAGTTGGTGGTCCCGAGGTCGATTCCGACCGCACGAGCCATGGTGAATCCTCCCTGATAGTTGAGCTTCTGTGGTGCCACTATGCTGAGTGAACCCCGCTCAACACTGCCCCTAGACTGACGGGCTGTCAACCTCAGCATTGAGCGTGGTGCACTCAAGTTGTCGATCGGATCAACGGCATAGGCGAGCGGTTTGTTCCCGGATCATCCTCGTCGATGCGAACTTGTCGCCCCAGTTGCCGAGGGCATGACGCGAAGGAAATCGGACTGAACAATCCGAGGTCAGTAGAGCCAAGGGACGCGGCTGCTTCAACCGTCGAGCACCCTAAGGCGCTGCTGACGCGATGGCGGGGCGGGTGAGGTAGCCTGCAGCCAACCCATCTCGGGTGTGCCCGCGTTGCAGCGTTGCACGAAGGCCGCACGATAGGAACTTGATGTCATCGCTGCCCAGCACACCCCGACCCGCCGTCGGGGGCGGCGCGCCCGACTTGCTTACTCGCGAAGACGCCGGGTATCACCACGACCTGCACCGCCGGCAGCTGCAGATGATCGCGATCGGCGGGGCGATCGGCACCGGGTTGTTCCTCGGCGCGGGCGGACGGCTAGCGTCGGCAGGCCCCGGGTTGTTCATCGTCTACGCGATCTGCGGCGGCTTCGTGTTCCTGATCCTGCGCGCACTCGGGGAACTGGTGTTGCACCGCCCGTCATCGGGCTCCTTCGTGTCCTACGCTCGCGAATTCTTCGGGGAGAAGGCCGCATTCGTCGCCGGCTGGATGTACTTCCTCAACTGGGCGATGGCAAGCATCGTCGACAGCACCGCGATCGCAAACTATCTGCACTATTGGAAGGCGCTACAAGTCGTCCCGCAGTGGGCGTTTGCGTTGATCGCACTGGTTGCGGTGGTGTCGGTGAACCTGATCTCGGTGAAGGCCTTCGGCGAGTTCGAGTTCTGGGCCGCGGCGATCAAGGTGCTGGCGCTGGTCACGTTCTTGGTCGTCGGGACCATCTTTTTGGCCGGACGCATCGATGTCGACGGCCAGCGCACCGGGTTCGGCCTGTGGAAAAACCACGGCGGGTTCCTGCCGACCGGTGTGCTGCCGCTCGTGCTCGTCACCTCCGGGGTCGTATTCGCTTATGCCGCAGTCGAATTGGTTGGCACCGCAGCCGGCGAGACGGCAGAGCCGGAGAAGGTCATGCCGCGCGCCATCAACTCCGTCGTAGTCCGCATCGCCGTGTTCTACGTCGGGTCGGTGCTGCTGCTGGCCCTGTTGCTGCCCTACACCACGTACAAAGAACACGAAAGCCCGTTCGTTACGTTCTTCTCCCACATCGGTTTCAACGGCGCCGGCAGCGTGATGAACGTGGTGGTGCTGACCGCCGCGTTCTCGAGCCTGAACGCCGGTCTGTATTCCACCGGCCGGATCCTGCGGTCGATGGCAGTCAACGGCAGCGGCCCGAAGTTCACCGGGCGGATGTCGAAGAACGGTGTGCCGTACGGGGGAATCCTGCTGACGAGCACGATCGGGCTGTTCGGTGTGGTGCTCAACGCGGTCAAACCTGGCCAGGCTTTCGAAATCGTGTTGAACATCGCCGCGGTGGGAATCATGGCGGCCTGGGCGACGATCGTGCTGTGCCAGATCTGGCTGTACCGCAAGGCGAAAGCCGGCGCGATGGAGCGGCCGCGGTTCCGGATGCCTCTGGCCCCCTACAGCGGCTACGTGACGTTGGCGTTCTTGGCGGGCGTGCTGGTGCTGATGGTGGTCGACCAGGAGCGCGGACCGTGGATCGTCGCGACGCTGGTACTCGGCGTTCCCGCCCTCATCGGCGGCTGGTTCTTAGTCCGCAACCGGGTAACGGCAGCGGCCCGAGAGGCTGCCGGCCCCAGTGCCGACGCCGCGCTCGCTACAGATGCACCTGTCGGACACGACGTCCCAGTAGCCGCGCCGACGCTCGCCGAGAGGGGAACGGAAGCCGACGACTGACTGCTTTCGCAGCGACATGTCCGCTGCGTCGTCACGATGTCGCGACGTCGAGCCCCGGCTCCCCGAGCCTGGCCCGGATCACTCCCCAGGGATCGGCATACTGGCCCGGCGCGTCACGGTAGACGGCACGGCGCTTGAGGAATTCGCGCGCGACCGGAACGGCGAGCCGCATCACGGGGCGCTTCCAGCCGGCGCGCTCCTGCATCTCCGCAAGCATGTCCGGCCAAGAGTGCTGTTGAAACGCCAGCGCTTGCTGCGCGCGAGCGGTGTCCATCCAATCGGTGACGAACCAGTCGTCGTCGCTGTCGGGATTGCCGGGCCGACCCGGCGGCAACACTCCCGGCAGTCCCCGAGCCGCCGCGAGGGCCGGTCCGACTTCACCCTGTCTGATTCGGTGTGAGTCGTCGCCGCCGATCAACAAGATCTCGCCCGCAACGTCCGCGGTGGTGGCCGCGGCGAACGCCGTCGCGACATCGCGCACGTCGATGCTGTGCAGTCGACCGTCGGTCGGCAACGCGCCCTCGAAGAGCAACGCGTCGGACGTGATCGGCATGGCGTCGGGATCGACGCTGAGCACACCACCGAGGCGCAGTACCACCCACTCCAAATCCGAAGACCGCACGTGTTGTTCAGCTTCCAGCTTGTGTCCGCTGTACAGATCGCACGGTTTCGGCGGCGTATCAGCGCGGACAAGGTCGTTGAAGCGGTGCGGGTTGCGGGCGCCATAGACGGCGTTGCTGGACGCCTGGATAAATCGTGGCGGCTCGGGACTGGCCTGTGCAGCGCGCACTAATGCGGCGGTGGCGTCGACGTTGACGCGGCGGGCAAGTTTGACGTCACGGTAGATGTGCGGGGGGATGATCGCGGCCAAGTGAATGATCACCGCGGGCCGCACCTCGGTCAGCAGGCGATCGACCGCCGTCGCGTCGGTCAGGTCGACCCAGCGGGCTGTCACGCTCGCCGGCAGCGTCTCGGCGACCTTGCGATGCGCGGGCGTGCCCAGATCCGTCGCCACCACCGGGCGTCCATCAGCCGCCAGCCGTCGCACCGTCGCCGATCCGACCAAGCCGAAGCCGCCCGTGACAAGCACCGTCTCCGACATCGGTCCCCCGCTTTCGGTCGGGCCGCGAACGCCGCGCGATTATGACATTCTCTAATTTCGAGAGTAGCGTATCCGCTGACAGAGGGCCTATAGACAAGCGAGGCGACCATGGGCGGCGACTCTGGTGACGGCCAGGAAGTTGCAGAGTGGGATCCCGGCTTCACGAAGCAGATCACCAATGTAGTTGCCCCGCTCGTCAAGCGATGGTTTCGCGCTGAGGTGCGGGGATTGGAGTCGTTCCCGCGCACGGGCGGCGCGCTGGTGGTGTCCAATCACTCCGGCGGCATGCTGACGCCGGACGTTTTCGTTTTCTCCTCCGCCTTCTACGACACGTTCGGCTATGACCGCCCGGTCTACACCCTGGCCCACTACGGCGTATTCATCGGGCCGCTGTCCGGGTTGCTGCGCCGGCTCGGCGTCATCTACGCCAGCAGGGAAAACGCCGCAAAGGCGCTGCGCTCGGGTGCGGTCGTGCTGGTGTTTCCCGGCGGTGACTATGACGCCTACCGGCCGACGCTGCGCGAGAATGTCATTGACTTCGACGGCCGCACCGGATACGTCAGGACCGCGATCGCGGCCGACGTGCCGATCGTGCCGGTCGTGTCGATCGGAGCACAGGAAACTCAGCTGTTCGTGACCCGCGGCAACTGGCTGGCCAAGCGCCTTGGCCTGACCCGCGCCCGGATGGACATCCTGCCGGTCAGCATCGGTGTCCCGTTCGGTGTCAGCGTGATCTTTCCGCCCAACGTGCCGTTGCCCTCCAAGGTCGTCACCGAGGTCCTCGAGCCAATCGACGTAGTCGCCCAGTTCGGCCAGGACCCCGATGTCAAGGAAGTCGACGCCCACGTTCGCGCCGTTATGCAGGACGCGCTGAACCGGCTGGCGCGACAGCGCCGGTTCCCGGTGTTGGGCTGAGCGCCGTGCTAGCCGGCCGCGTGCGCCGGGCCCATCGCCGTTGTCACCTCGGTGGGGCTGCCGGTGAAGCCGGCCGCCCGGCGGAGCTCGGCGAACGAATGGACCATCGCGTCGGTGGCTTCGTGGACGTCGTTGAACGTCCGGTCATCCGAGAGCACGGCGATGTCGAGCTGGTCGACGTAGCTCCAGACCGTCATGTTGAAGGCACTACCGGCGGAAAGCACTCCGACGGAGTAGATCTCACTCACTGGTGCACCGCCAAGGTGGCCGCGTTCCCGCGGCCCCGGAACGTTGGAGACCGCGACGTTCATCAGTTTGTTGTGCGCGGCGTGCTTGGACTGCCACCGGAACATGGCCGGAGCCAGCAGCGGCGGCAGGTATTCCATCAGCCGGCCCTGCAACTGCGGACCCATCAGGTCGAGGTCTTCCTTGGCTCGCGCCGTGGCCAATGCAGTAAGCCGCACCCGCTCCTGCGGGTCGTCGATGTGCACCGGCAGCGACACCACCAAGCCGCCGATCTCGTTGCCGGTGATCCGGTCGGCCGACTTGTCCGTACTGACTGGCACCGACGCCACGATCGGCCGGTCGGCCCTGCCGTCGTAGCGCAACAGCAACTCGCGCAGCCCGCCGGCCGCCATTGCCAGCACGACGTCGTTGAACGTGACGCCGAAACTTTTCGCGGTTGCCTTGACCTCGGACAGCGCCAACGACGCGGTGGCGAATTTCCGCACCGGCGAGACGACGTGATTGAGGAAAGTGGGTGGGGTTCGAAACAGCTTTGCCATCTCGGGGTGGTCGCGCCGCTCGCGCGCACGCCGCCGTACCCGCGCAACGCCCCGTACGGCGTCGACTATCAAGCCCGGCAGGGCCGCTACGTGCTGCAGATGGTCGCGTGCGGCTGCCCGCAGCAGCTCGCTCTTCGGCGGCACCGCACAGATGGGACGGTCGGCACCTTCATCGCTGGTCGGGCCGGCCAGATCCATCAGCCGCGCCAACAAGTTCGCCGAGGCCACCCCGTCGGCCAGCGTGTGGTGCACTTTGCCGATCAGCGCGAAGCGATTCTCAGCCATGCCCTCGGCGAAGTGAAATTCCCAGAGCGGACGGCTGCGGTCCAGCGGCGTACTGGCGATGTCGCCGATCACCCGGTCGAGTTCTTTGCGGCCACCGGGGGTGGGCACCTGTACCCGTCGCAGGTGGTAGTCCAGGTCCACCTCGCAGTTTTCCAACCACATCGGATGATGCAGTCGGTACGGGATGTCGATCAGCTTGTAGCGCAGCGGGTCGAGCAGATGCAGTCGGCGCTCGATGATCTGGCGAAACACGTCGAAGTTGAATTCACCGTCGAAGTCGGCGGCGTTGACGATCGCCACCTTCAACGTGTGCGTGTGCAGGTTGGGTGTCTCGCTGTAGAGCAGCATGGCATCCATACCGTTGAGCCGCCTCATACCCACCTCGCCGGATCCGACTGGCCCGCTTTTGTGGCTCCATCGAATCACCGATCCCAGGCCGATCCGTCGACTTTCGAAATCCCGCCTTTTCGGCGACAGCCGGGCGCCTTGACCGGTCGAGCAGCCGCATGCTAAGCAGGTGCTCAGCATGAGCCGGATGCTCTGCATCGAGAACAGCAGTGGCGGCCGGGGTCGCATTGATGACGAGGGGATGCGATGACCAAGTCGCAGTTGGTGTTCGATCCGTTTTCCGACGAGTTCTTCAACGACCCGTACGAGACCTACCGGCGAATGCGGCAGGAAGCACCGGTCTACTACGACGAGCAGCACGACTTCTATGCGCTGACCCGCCATGAAGACGTCGCGGCCGCGTTCAAGGACTACGAGACCTACTCCTCGGCGCGCGGCGTCGATCTGGCCATGGTCAAGAGCGGCGGGCTACCGGCGGAGCAGAAGTCGATTATTTTCATGGATCCACCCGAGCATCGCCGGATGCGCAGTCTGGTCAACAAGGTATTCACTCCGCGTGCGATCGGCGCTTTGAAACCGATGGTCACCGAACTGATCGAAGGGTTCTTGTCTGCTGTCAATCCCGAGCAGTTCGATGTCGTCCAAGACTTTTCGGCGCTGTTTCCGGTGGAAGTGATCACCACGATGCTCGGTGTGCCGCCCGAGCACCGCCAACAAATTCGCCACTGGGTCGACAGATCACTGCACCGCGAACCGGGGCAGTTCGAGATGGATGAGGGCGCCTGGGACGCGGTGACCAAGATCGGAATGGTGTACTACGACCTGATCCAGCAGCGGCGGCAGCACCCGCAGGACGACATGATCAGCGCGCTGATCGCCGCGGAAGTCGAGCGCGACGACGGCCAGAAGACTCGCCTCGACGACATTGAAATCGCGGGTTTCGCAGTGCTTTTGGGCGGCGCCGGCGCCGAAACCGTCACCAAGCTGGTCGCCAATGCGGTGGTGCTGTTCGCCCGCAATCCCGACCAGTGGCAAAAACTACTCGACGATCGCAGCAAGATCCCGGCAGCGGTGGAAGAGGTGCTGCGCTACGAAGCGCCCGCGCAGTACAACGTGCGCTATTCGCTCAAACCGGTTTACCTGCACGGCGTCACGATCCCGGCCGGCAAGCCGGTCTTTCTGGTCGGCGGGTCGGCCAACCGCGACCCTGACGCGTTCACTGATGCCGACAAGTTCGACATCGACCGCGATCGCACCGAAGCGCAAAACCTCGGTTTCGGCTACGGCGTTCACAGTTGCCTCGGCGCAGCACTGGCCCGAATGGAAAGCACGATCGCGCTGGAGAAGCTGTTGGATTTCATGCCGCGCTATGAGGTCATCTGGGAGGGCTGCCGCCGGGTGTCGATGCAAAACGTGGCCGGCTGGTCCAACGTTCCGGTACGGGTGGTGCACTGAGCACATCGATCACCGAGAGACGTTGGGAGCCACCGCTTTGTCGCCGTCTTCCCACAGCAGCAGTTGACGAACCGCCGGCCGCGGTCCGTAGGGCCGAAGCATCTGACTGGCCGGACGCGGGCGCACTCGCTGCGGCCACCAGAACCAGCGTCCCAGAAGCGTTGCGACAGAAGGCGTCATAAACGACCGCACGATCAGCGTGTCGAACAGCAGGCCCAGCGCGATGGTGGTCCCCACCTGAGCGAGTATCACCAACGCGCTGAAGGCGAAAGTCGCCATGGTGGCGGCAAACACCAGACCGGCAGACGTGACCACCGAGCCGGAGCCGGCCATCGAGCGGATGATTCCCGTCTTCAACCCAGCGCCGATTTCCTCTTTGAACCGCGAGATCAGCAACAGGTTGTAGTCGGATCCGACCGCCAACAGCAG
>NZ_DASRBZ010000246.1:0-2356 GCF_035653355.1 Mycobacterium sp.
GTCCATATAAGAGTGACGCTCGTGTGTGATGAAGAGTTCAAAGTGAGCCGCATCGCCTGTCGTGGGGCCGGTTGAGTCGCCGCCGCGTTGAAGTCGACGTTTTGGCAGACCGCCCGCCCGATTGCTGAAAACGTGGATACCGCCGGACGAAGACGCCGCGCATTGCGGTTCGGCGGAACTAAATCCACCGCGGGCCTCTGGCCCAATCGCTACGTTGGACGGTGTGCGGATTCTGGTGACCGGTGCCACCGGCTACGTCGGATCACGCCTGGTCACTGAGCTACTCGCCGAAGGTCACCACGTGGTGGCCGCCAGCCGAAATCCCGCCCGTCTTCAGCGCCTGGGATGGCTCGACGACGTCATGGCGGTGGAATTCGACGCGTCGGATCCTGCGTCGGCTCATCGGGCCTTCGCCGATGCGGGGCAGGTCGACGTCGTGTACTACCTGGTTCACGCGATCGGCCAGCCCGGCTTTCGGGATGTCGACCAGGTCGCGGCCACCAATCTTGCAGCCGCGGCCAAACAGGCCGGCGCGCGTCGCATCGTGTACCTGGGCGGGTTTGTGCCCGACAGCGATGATCTTTCGCAGCACCTGGTCAGCCGGGCCGAGGTAGCCGCGGCGCTGACCATCGAGGGCGGCCCCGAGGTGGTGTGGCTGGGCGCCGCCATCATCTTGGGGGCCGGGTCGACGTCGTTCGAGATGCTGCGCTACGTCGGTGACCGGTTTCCGCTCATGCCCATGCCGGCGTGGATGGACAACCCGATCGACCCGATTTCGATTCGTGACGTGCTGTATTACCTGGTTGCTGCGGCCGATGCCGGGCAAGTGCCGCCCGGCGCCTACGACATCTGCGGCCCCGAGACCACGTCGTACCGAGGGCTGCTCAAAACCTATGCGCGGATTTCGGGCAGGTGGCACACGGGTCTGCCGGTCCGCGGCGTCGACACCACGGTGGCCTCCCGGTTGACGGCGGTGGCGCTGCCGGTTCCCGACGGCCTGGCCGCCGATTTGGTGGAGTCGCTGGCCCACCCGATGCTCGCGTCCGACACCGGCCTGCGCGACCGGGTCCCTGACCCGCCCGGCGGGCTGCTACCTGTCGACGACGCCATTGCGCTGGCGCTGTCGAGCCCGCCACCCCGGCCCGTCAACGCGTTGGCTGATCCACACCACCTCGCCGACAGCGACCCCACGTGGGCCGGCGGCGACGCCCTACGCATCCGCCAGGTGGCGCGGGCCGTCACACCGCGGATCGCGCACCCGACGCTGGGCCTGGTGAACGTCGTCCCGGGACCGCTCGCGGGAGCGCTGCGTACAGGCCTCGACCTACTGATTACTCTCACACCGAAGGTGCGCCCAGTATGACTGACCTCAATACCCGACCCTCGACGAGCGCGCTGGACGAAATCCGCCGCGCCATCACCAATGTTGCTGTGCCACACCATGAACCGCCGTCGGTGGTGCGGCGCCGGCGCATCGTCGTGGCCGTGGTGTTGGTGCTCGGCGCGATGGTGCTGAGCCTGTCGATGAAGCGTCACCCGGGCGACTCGACCTTCTACTGGCTCACGGCGGCGTTGAGCGCGGTGTGGGCTCTCGGGGCGTTCACCTCCGGGCCGCTGCATTTGGGTGGCATCTGCTGGCGAGGCCGCAACCAGCGCCCGGTGATCACCGGCGCCACCATCGGGCTGGTGCTGGGCGGCGTGTTCGTGGCGGGCGGGGCGATCGCACGGGAAATCCCGCCAGTGGCCGAGTTGATCACTCGAGTACTGCATTTCACCGACCAGGGTTCGTGGCGGCTGGTGCTCGCGATCGCGTTGCTCGGCGCCATCGCCGAAGAGTTGTTCTACCGCGGAGCGCTCTACACGGCGCTGGGCCGCCACCATCCGGCGCTGATATCGACCGCCGTGTATGTGGCCGCCACCATGGCCAGTCAAAATCTGATGCTCGGATTCGCCGCGATCGTGCTGGGCTCGGTGTGCGCCTGGGAGCGCCGCGCGACGGGCGGGGTGCTGGCTCCGATACTGACCCACTTCGTGTGGAGCCTGGTCGTGCTGCTCGCGCTGCCGCCGCTGTTCGGGCTCTAGAGGGTATCGGTGAAGTTCGGGGTCCGGCGCTGCTGGAAAGCCGTTGCGCCCTCGATGAAGTCGCGTGATTTCAGCAGCACTGCCTGACCTTGCAATTCGCGGTCGAGTGTGGCGTCGAGCTCGGTGAGCGTGGCAGCGTTGATGGCCTCCTTTGTCTTGGCGAATGCGACCGCGGGCCCGCCCACCAACGCCGACACCACTTTGTCCACTTCGGCGTCGAACTGGTCGGCCGGATAGACGGCGCTCACCAGCCCGGCGGCCAGCGCGTCTGCGG
>NZ_DASRBZ010000247.1:0-2319 GCF_035653355.1 Mycobacterium sp.
CGACGGCGTGGAGCACACCGGCGGCCCGTTGGTCGACTTCGACGCCGACGGCCGCGCTGATGACCGGCTGATGGACGTCGACGGCAACGGTCTGGCCGACCGGGTGATGCTGGTCGCCGATAGCGGCGGCTATGACACGGCCTATGTCGACAGCGACGGCGACGGGCGGTGGGACGTCAAGCTCAGCGACAGCGACGGCGACGGTGCCGCTGACGCCGCCGCGGCTCTGTAAACGACGGAAGCGCCCGCTCAGTCGGGTGGGCTGATCTGAGTGACGCAGAACAGGCGGCGTGGCAGCTCGCCCTCACAGAACTCACGCACGTCGGCGAGTTCCCATCCCGCGGCCAGCTCGTCGACGAGTTGCCGCGAGAAGTAATGGACGGCGAACCCGCTGTGCTCGTAGATGTCATCGCCGTGCGAGATCCCGCGACGGTAATGCGCGTCACCGGTGTGCCGAACGGTGTAAACGAACACGCCTCCGGGCCGCAACACGCGCCGGACGTCATCGACGATTGAGCGAATAGTGTCGGTAGACAATGCCATACACAGCAGCATGTGTGCGAATACCGCATCGACGGATGCAGTAGCTATTGGCAGCGGATTGCGAACATCGTGTTCCGTCACCGCGATTCGATCACCTAGCCCGAGTACTTCGGCGGTGTCGGTCAGCTGTCGAAGTGCTGTTGCGCTGAAATCAAGAACATGAGTTCTGATTCCGTTGCGTGCGAAGAACAATGCGTCGCGGCCGTGACCGCCGCCAAGATCGAGCAGCGTGGTGACACCGGCGGAGCCGAACACTGCCATCGCATACTTCGCCGCGTCTGAGGGTTGGTCGCCGTACAGTCCCGGGTGGGCGGTGTAGGTCTGTTCCCAGTGGGTTCGTTGCGCGGCCGCCAGCCGTGCCTCCGCTTTTCGCGCGTCCTGCTCGCTCATCGCCGGAGCTTGACGGGCCGGGTCATTCTTCGCGCACTTCGCGTGCTCATCGCCGGGGTCGGATGGGCCGCGTCTCTCTTCGCGCACTTCGCGTGCTCATCGCCCGCGGCCCGGGCCCGGCGGGCCGGCGAATGCTTGCGCAATCCGCAGCCACCGCTGCGCATCGGCGCCCTGCGCCGTGACGTCGAGCGAGCCCAGCGGACGTCGCTGCGTGACCAGAAAACAAAAGTCTTCCGCCGAGCCGGTGACGCGCTGCGCTGCATCTGCAGGTCCCCACGACCAAGTGCTCCCGTCAGGCGCGCGCAGCTCGACCAGAAACGGCTCGCCCGGTGGCGTAAGCCCGTTGACCACGAAGGAGTAGTCGCGGGTGCGCACACCGAGATGCGCGATCGAGCGCAGCCGCGCAGTGGCCGGCCGTTTGACGCCGAGGGCGTCGGCGACGTCTAGTCCGTGGGCCCAGGTCTCCATCAGCCGCGCGGTCGCCATCGACGCCGCGCTCATCGGCGGCCCGAACCACGGCAGTTTTCGCCCGTTGGGAACCGCCAGCAGCGCCTCGTGCAGCCGCGCGCGGATCAGTCGCCAGTCGGCCAGCAGTTCCCCAGGCGCCCTAGTGGCCATTTCGTCGGCGCCCTCGTCGACAAAGCCAGTGGGATTGGCAGCGGCGGCTGCCAACACGTCGGCGAAGCCGGCCTCGTCCGTGACCGCGGTGAGCGCGACCCCGTCCGTCCACAGCAGGTGCCCGATCTGATGGGCAATCGTCCATCCCGGCGCCGGCGTCGGCTCCGCCCAGCGCTCGTGGGCAAGCGGCGCCACCAGCGCATCCAGCTCGTCGCTCTCAACGCGAAGATCGTCCACGATCGGGCCCGGACCGGCCATGGATGTACCTTAGCGACCGCTCACCGGCTGCCCGCGCCGGGCGAGCGCGCCATGGACCACGAGGCCGACAAGGTAGAGCACCGTACCGCCCAACGCCAGCGCCGGCGAACGCCCGTCGGGGCGAATCATCAACGCGGCCAACGTAACCGCGACGATGAAAGAGACCCAAAACAGCGAATCCTGGACGGTGAACACATGGCCGCGCAAGCCGTCGTCGACGTCGATCTGCATCGCGGTGTCAGCGCACAGCTTCACAACCTGGCCGATGATGCCGAGCAGAAATCTGCACCCCACCATGACCGGTAATTGCAGGGTGGCTCCCGCGATCTGGATGACGGCGCCCACGGCCAGGGCAGCGTTGGCGGTGGCATAGCGGCCCCACCGGCGCACCGCGGGCGGGGTCAGCGCGTTGGCTACAAAGGACCCGGCCCCGGTTGCGCCGACGAACATCACCGCAGTACCTAACCCGCGAACGGCGCCGACATGCCGGACCAGCACCAGCACCAGCAG
>NZ_DASRBZ010000248.1:0-2725 GCF_035653355.1 Mycobacterium sp.
TGCGGGTGCGCCCCACCGCCAGCCAGAACCGTTCGTCGGCTTCGTGGTACACCTTCTCGCTCGGCAAACCGGAGCCGAGCCGATGCCGCCACACCGTGTCCGGCCGCCACGCCGCGTCGACCGTTACGTAATACACCGTGCGGTTGTCGGTCGCCCAGGTCACGCCCGCGCCGATACCGGTGATCTCGTCGGAGTACCGCTGTCCGGTGCGTAAGTCTTTGAACCGAAGGGTGTATCGCTCATCGCCGAGGTAGTCGACGGAGTACGCGAGCACGTTGCCATCAGGGCTCACACTCGCCGCGCCCAGTGCGAAAAAATCGTGGCCCTCAGCTTCGACATTCTCGTCGAGCAATACCTGCTCGCCGGGGATCTCGGTGTGCTCATCGAAGACGGGCGGATTCCAGTCACCCGCATCCCGTACCGG
This sequence comes from Mycobacterium sp., assembly GCF_035653355.1. Lineage (GTDB taxonomy): Bacteria > Actinomycetota > Actinomycetes > Mycobacteriales > Mycobacteriaceae > Mycobacterium. The sequence continues at coordinate 425 of NZ_DASRBZ010000248.1, forward strand.
GCAACGACAGTGCACACCGTACTGTTTGCCTTCGAAGCTGCGGGCGTAATACCACCAGTCGCCGCGGCGGGTCGGTACCGACAGATCTGTTTCTTTGGTGCGCGCCTTGATCTCGTCGAAGATCTGTTGCCGCAACGGCTCCAGGTGCGCCGTCATCGCATCGGCGTAGTCGTTTTCCGCTTCGAGGTGCGCGACGACGTCCGGGTTCGTTTTCTCCCGCAGCCATTCATACGGATCGACGAAGATGTCGTCGTGGTACACGCGGCGGCTCTCCACCCGTTTGGCCACGGGCGATACTGGCGTTTCAGTCATATGTGCCGCTCCTCCTCATCGCTGCGCTCTGCACCGTCGCCGGCGCGTCATGCGCCGGGGCCGATCCAGTCGTCGAAGCGCAGCCCCGAAATCCGTTCGTAGGCTTCGATGTAGCGTGCACGGGTGGCCTCGATGACGTCATCGGGCAGCGGCGGCGGCGGCTGCGACCCGCTGCGGTCCCAGCCTGACTCCGGGCTGGTGAGCCAATTGCGGACAAACTGCTTGTCGAAGCTGTGCTGAACTACCCCCTCACGGTAGTTTTCGGCCAGCCAGTACCGCGAGGAATCCGGTGTGAAAACCTCGTCGGCCAGCACGAGGTTGCTGTGGGCATCGAGGCCGAACTCAAACTTGGTGTCTGCGATGATGATCCCCTTCGTTAGAGCGTGGTCGGCGGCCTGCACATACGTTTGCAGCGTACGATCGCGCAACTGGTTGGCGCGCACCGCTCCCACCATCTCGATCACCCGCACGAACGGAATGTTCTCATCGTGTTGTCCTAGTTCGGCCTTGGTGGCGGGAGTGAACAACGGCGTGGAAAACCTGCTGGCTTCCACCAAACCCGGCGGCAATGGGATGCCGCAGAGTTTGCCGGTCTTTTGGTAATCAATGAGCCCCGAGCCGGTCAGGTATCCGCGCGCCACACACTCCACCGGCAGCATCTCCAGCTCCCGCACCACCAGCGCGCGCCCCAGCACTTCGTCGGGGATCCGCGAGTCGTCCGGTGGCCCGGCCAGGTGATTGGGCGCCTCGACAAGATTGAAGAAGAACACGCTCATCGCGGTCAGAATGCGGCCTTTGTCCGGGATCGTGCTGTCCAAGACATAGTCAAACGCCGAGATCCGGTCGGTTGCCACGAACAACAGGTGCTCGTCGTCGATGCGGTATAGCTCGCGGACCTTGCCGCTGGCCAGGTGCCGGTAGTCGGACAGAGCAGGGCGCATCGCGTCAGCCTATCCGGCGGCCTCAGGGACCAACACTGTGCTGAGATCAACGCTATGAGATCGCGCTACCTGCCCTACGCCACCAGACCCGGCCGGTTGCTGGCCCAACTGTTCAGCGACATTCTCGTCGTCCTGTGGACGTCCGCGTGGGTGCTGGTCGGCATGGCAGTGCACAGCGCTGTCGCGACCATCGCGGGCGTCGGCCGGGATGTCGATCACGGCGCGCATGGGGTCGCCAACAACCTGCAGTCGGCCGCCCACAGCGCGGAACATATCCCGCTGGTGGGAGGCGCGGTCAGCAAGCCGCTGACCGGGGCCAGCGAGGCCGCTCTCGACATCGCCAGCGCCGGCCACAATCTGCACACCACCGCCACGTGGTTGAGTGTGCTACTTGCGCTCGCGGTGGCCGCCCCACCGATCCTGGCAGTGATGATGCCGTGGCTTTTCCTGCGGCTCAGGTTTTTCCGACGCAAACTGACGGTTACCGCCCTGGCCGCCACCCCGGCCGGCGAACAACTGCTGGCGCTGAGGGCGTTGGCGAACCGGCCGCTGCGCAGGTTGACCGCGGTGAACGCCGATCCGGTCGGCGCGTGGCGGCGCGAAGATCCTGTGACGATCCATGGCCTGGCAGCTCTCGAGCTGCGGTCAGCAGGAGTTCGGGCGCGCTAGATCCACACCCAGCCCGCTCACTCCAGCGCGGCACGTACGCTGTCAGGCCACCAGCATGCGGGGCAGCTGCAGCAGCCCGGCGACCACGACGATCAGCCAGACCGCCAGCGCGTTCCAGAAGAACACCAGCGAAACGGTCTGCAATGCTTGCACATTGAGCTCGACCGCCATGGCATAGGTTGCCGCCGAATACATGCCTAGCGGGAAGACCATCGCCCACCACACACCGGCGAATTGCAGTACCGCCGGCCGCCGGCTGATGGTGCGCAGCCCGAAGTAGATCAGCGGCGGTATCCACAGGGTGGCCACCAGCCAGGTCACCTGGGTGATCGCCCGCGCACTGCTAGCCAGCCAGTTGGGCGCCAGCAGGTGGATGTAG
>NZ_DASRBZ010000249.1:0-3800 GCF_035653355.1 Mycobacterium sp.
GGGTTGTCGCGGTCGGTGCGCCTCTCGCGCGGTTACCCGCGCTCGCGGCGACGCGACACTGGGTTGTCGCGGTCGGTGCGCCTCTCGCGCGGTTACCCGCGCTCGCGGCGACGCGACACGGCCGCGGCGAGCGCACCGCCCGCCGCCCCCAGCGCCAACGCCGACGGCACGCCGATCCGGGCGGCCTTGCGGGCGGTGCGAAAGTCGCGGATCTCCCACCCCCGTTCCCGGGCCAGCGCCCGCAACTGCGGGTCCGGGTTGACGGCGACCGCCGTGCCAACCAGCGACAACAGCGGCAAGTCGTTGATGCTGTCTGAGTAGGCGGTACATCGCTTGAGGTTCAAGCCCTCACGGATGGCCAGCGAGCGCACAGCGTGGGCCTTGCCGGTGCCATGGAGCAGTTCGCCGACCAGCCTGCCGGTAAACACCCCGTCGACCGACTCGGCGACGGTGCCCAGCGCGCCGGTCAGCCCCAGTCGGCGGGCGATCGTGATCGCCAGCTCGTACGGGGTGGCGGTGACCAGCCACACCTGCTGGCCGGCGTCAAGGTGCATCTGGGCGAGCTCCCGCGTGCCCGGCCAGATCTTGTCGGCGATGATCTCGTCGTAGATCTCCTCACCAAGCGCCTCCAGCTCGGCCGTCGAGCGACCTTCGATGAACGCCAGCGCTTTGCGCCGGCCCGCGGCGACGTCGTCGCTGTTCTCTTTGCCGATGAGCTGAAACTTGGCCTGTGCATAGATGAATCCGAGTACGTCGCGGTAGGTGAAGTACTTGCGCGCGGCCAGCCCCCGACCGAAATGCAGCAGCGACGAGCCCTGCACCAAAGTGTTGTCGACATCGAAGAATGCAGCCGCGGTCAGGTCGACGGGCGGCTGCGGCGGGATCTCGGCGGTGGTGTCGGCGCGCAGCTCGTCGAGCGCGCGCTGGGCGCTGGCGTCCCCGCCCAGCGCTTCGAGGTCGACACGGCCAGTACCTGTGCTGCCTGGATCACTGGAAGCCACCGTCAACCTCCTTTCCCGCTCTGGCACATAGTCGCTTCAACCCTATCTGGCCTGCGGGGACACCGGGTGTCAGCGTTAGCGGTGCCACACTGGTGCGGTGAGCCGTCACCGAGTGGAGTTGCTGACCCGGGCCGGCTGTCTGATCTGCGCGCGGGTGTACGACCAGCTGGCCGAGCTCGCCACCGAGCTCGGCTTCGAGCTTGCCGCGACTGACGTCGACGCCGCCGCGGCGGCCGGCAACCCCGGGCTGCGCGCCGAGTTCGGCGACCGGCTGCCGGTGGTCCTGCTCGACGGCCGCGAACACAGCTATTGGGAGGTCGACGAAGACCGCCTGCGAGCAGATCTCGCGTGACCGGGTTGGGCGGTGAGCAAATTTGGTAGCACAACTGTTAGACGTTTACCGTAGAAGGCAGTTCGTTGGCGAAAGCAAGGGAGCAGGCCAGGTGATGCTGCCGTGAGCGTCCTGCTCTTCGGGGTTTCACACCGCAGCGCGCCGGTTGCGGTTCTCGAACAGCTGAGCACCGACGAATCCGACCAGATCAAGATCACCGACAGGGTGCTGCAGTCGCCGCTGGTGACCGAGGCGATGGTGCTGTCCACCTGTAATCGGGTCGAGGTCTACGCCGTGGTGGACGCCTTCCACGGCGGCTTGGCGGTGATCGGGCAGGTGCTCGCCGACCACTCCGGCATGTCGCTGGGCGACCTGACCAAATATGCCTACGTCCGCTACAGCGAGGCCGCCGTCGAGCATCTTTTCGCGGTGGCCAGCGGCCTGGATTCAGCGGTGATCGGCGAACAGCAGGTGCTCGGTCAGGTGCGACGGGCCTACGCCACCGCCGAAGCCAACCGCACAGTGGGCCGAGTGCTGCACGAGCTGGCGCAGCGCGCGCTGGCGGTCGGCAAGCGGGTGCACTCCGAAACCTCGATCGACGACGCGGGCGCGTCGGTGGTCTCGGTCGCGCTGGGTATGGCCGACAGCAAGCTGGGCGGGTTGCACGGCAAGACCGCCGCGGTGATCGGCGCCGGTGCGATGGGCGCCCTCTCCGCGGGTCATCTGACCCGCGCCGGTATCGGACATGTCCATGTGGTCAACCGCTCGCTGCCGCGGGCGCAGCGACTGGCCCGCAAGGTCCGCGAGACGGGCACGCAGGCTGAGGCGATGGGACTGGACCGGCTGCCCGCCGCGCTGGCCGACGCCGACGTTGTGGTCAGCTGCACCGGCGCGGTGCGCCCAGTGGTGTCGCTGGCCGACGTCTACCACGCACTGGCCGCTGCCCACCGCGACGAAACCGCCCAGCCGCTGGTCATCTGCGACCTGGGCATGCCCCGCGACGTCGACCCGGCGGTGGCCGGGCTGCCGGGCGTCTGGGTCGTCGACATGGAGCGCGTACAGCGCGAGCCGTCGGCGCGCGCGGCGGCCGCCGACGCTGAAGCCGCCCGTCACATCGTCGCCGCCGAAGTTGCCACCTATTTGGCCGGCCAGCGAATGGCCGAGGTGACCCCGACGGTGACCGCGTTGCGCCAGCGGGCCGCCGACGTGGTCGACGCCGAGTTGCTGCGGCTGGAAAACCGGCTGCCTGGGCTCGACGCCGCCCAGCGCGACGAGGTGGCCCGCACCGTGCGTCGTGTGGTGGACAAGCTGTTGCACGCGCCCACCGTGCGGATCAAGCAACTGGCCAGCGCGCCCGGCGGCGACAGCTACGCCGAGGCGCTGCGCGAGCTCTTCGAACTCGACCAGACCGCCGTCGACGCCGTCGCCACCGCAGGCGAATTGCTCGACGTAACAAGCGAATTCGAAGCCGATACCACTCGCGCGGGCGGCACCGGTGGCCGACCTGCGTCTGCCGAGTAGCCGTTGGGCCGACGTGATCCGGATAGGCACCCGGGGCAGTAGGTTGGCCACCACTCAGGCCGGTAGCGTCCGAGACGCCCTCGTGGCCAACGGCAATCCCGCCGAGTTGGTGACGATCACCACCGAGGGCGACCGGTCGAGTGAACCCATCGCCACCCTCGGCGTCGGTGTGTTCACCACCGCGTTGCGCGAGGCCATCGAAGAGCGCCGCGTCGACGCCGCAGTGCACTCGCACAAGGATTTGCCCACCGCCGACGACCCCCGGTTCCTGGTAGCAGCGATACCCGTGCGTGAAGACCCTCGCGATGCGGTGGTGGCCCGCGACGGGCTGGTGCTGGCCGAGTTGCCGACCGGCTCCGTGGTGGGCACCTCGTCCCCGCGGCGGGCCGCGCAGCTTAGAGCATTGGGTCTCGGTTTGGAAATCCGCCCCCTACGAGGCAACCTAGATACCAGGTTGAGCAGGGTAAGCAGCGGTGATCTTGACGCAGTCGTGGTGGCCCGGGCCGGTCTGGCCCGGCTGGGCCGCCTCGACGATGTCACCGAGACGTTGGAGCCGGTCCAGATGTTGCCGGCCCCGGCGCAAGGTGCGCTCGCCGTCGAGTGCCGTGCCGACGACACGGAGCTGGCGGCGCTGTTGGCAGAGCTCGACGACGCCGATACCCGTGCGGCGGTCACCGCGGAGCGGGCTCTGCTGGCCGAACTGGAGGCAGGTTGCTCCGCACCGGTGGGTGCGATCGCCGAGGTGGTCGAGTCCATCGACGAGGACGGCCGGGTCTTCGAGGAGCTGTCGCTACGCGGCTGCGTGGCGGCGCTGGACGGATCCGACGTGATCCGCGCGTCCGGTATCGGCAGTCCCGATCGGGCACGAGAGCTGGGGCTCTCGGTGGCCGCGGAGCTGTTCGCACTGGGCGCCCGGGAACTCATGTCGGGCGCGCGGTGAGAGCAGC
>NZ_DASRBZ010000250.1:0-3780 GCF_035653355.1 Mycobacterium sp.
GGACGCCTGGGATATTGATGCCGGTTATGCCGAGCAGGGGCAGTTCCTACCAGCGACGCAGGCTCTCGACGTGGTGGAAGCTGGACCGCACCGAGTCGCGGTGCGAGTGGAACGCTCGTTCCGCAGCAGCCGTATCGTCCAGGACATCCGGCTCTGGGCCAACTCGCCACGGTTGGAGTTCGTCACCACGATCGACTGGCACGACCGACACTGGTTGCTCAAGGCGCGGTTTCCGCTCGCTGTCCGCAGCGAGCGCGCCACCTGTGACGTTGCGTTCGGCGTGGTCGAGCGCCCCACCCACAACAACACGAGCTGGGAGCAGGCGCGGTTCGAGGTCGTCGCCCACCGCTTCGTCGATCTCGCCGACCGCGGTTATGGGGTTGCGTTACTCAACGATGGGAAGTACGGCCACGATCTGGCCGGCAACGTCGTCGGGCTAAGCCTCCTCCGCTCGCCCGCCTATCCCGATCCGCGGGCCGACGAGGGCACCCAAACCTTCACCTACGCCCTCTGTCCCCACACCGGAAATTGGGTCGAGGGGGGCGTTCTTATGGAAGCCGAGGACCTCAACCGGCCGCTTTTCGTCACTCCTGTGACCGCAGCCGAGGAGAAATCCTGGCAGCCGCTAGCGATCACCGGCCTGCCGTTGGCGCTCGGGGCACTCAAGGTCCGTGAAGACGGCGGTGGGTTAGTCCTACGTGTGTACGAGCCGCAGGGGGCCGCCGGTTCGGTGGAGGTCCAACCGCCGTTCAGTTGGGACGTTGGCGCGGAGCTCGACCTACTGGAGGACGAAATTGGCACGCCGGATTTCGAATTCACGCCCTTCAAGGTTCGCACCTGGTTGTTGACACGTTGAACGGCCTCTAATCGCGGAATCCGCTCCGCTCACCCGACAACGCCCGCTTCCCGAAGCCGCGCAATCTCCTCATCCGGCATCCCCAGCCGCTCGCGCAACACCGCATCCGTGTGCTCACCCAGCGCAGGCGGTGGCAATTCCACTTCCGGCCGTTCCCCGTCGATCCGCAGCGGACTCCCGACGACGCTGACTTTGCCGGCCGTGGTGTGATCTACCTGCCGAACCAGCCCGGTCTCGGCAACGTACGGATCGGCGAAGATCTCGTCAACCGAGTTAACCGGCGCCGCCGGCACACGCGTTCCCCACAGCTCACGTGCCCACTCCTCGGCCGGTCGCGTTCGAAACGCCGCCTCCAGCACCGGCAGTAGCTCCTCCCGATTGCGCACCCGGTCGGGATTCGTGCGGAACCGATCGTCCTCCGCCAAGTCCGGGCGCCCCAGAACGGCCACCAGACGCGCGAATTGCGCGTCGTTACCGACGCCCACCGCCAACGGCCGGTCGGCAGTTGGAAAGGGCTGGTACGGTACCAGATTGGCGTGAGCGTTTCCCCAGCGCGCGGGTCGCCGCCCGGTGATCAGGTAATTACTCGCAACATTCGCCAGCGACGCCAGCGCGACATCCATCAGCGGCACCGTAACTCGCTCGCCGCGTCCGGTTCGGTCGCGTCTGTGAACTGCCGCGAGCACCGCGCTCGACGCATAGAGCCCGGCAAGGATGTCGACCACCGCCACTCCGACCTTCTGCGGCTGGCCGTCCGATTCACCCGTGACGCTCATCAGCCCGCTCATTGCCTGAATGACGAAGTCGTACCCCGGCACGTCTTCGTACCGGCTGCCTGGCGCGAAGCTGGCAATCGTGCAGTAAACCAGGCGCGGGTTCAACTTCTGTAGCGTTTCCGCATCGAATCCGTAGCGTTCTGCCACACCCGGTCCGAAGTTCTCGAGCAGAATATCGGCCGATTCGGCAAGGCGCCGCACCAATCCGGCCCCCTGCTCCGTTCGGATATCGATTGCAATGCTGCGCTTGTTGCGATTGCTGCTTAGAAAGTAGCCGCTTTCGCCAGCGATAGACGGCGGACCCCACGACCGTGCTTCGTCGCCTCCTGCCGGGTTCTCGACCTTCACGACGTCCGCGCCGAGATCGCCCAGGAGCATGCTGCACACCGGGCCGGCCAGCGCACGTGTCAGGTCAATAACTTGAAGATCCTTCAGCGGCGTGCGGTCGGTCATGGCTCGCGCCATTATCCTGCATGTGTACTTTGTCCAGAAACCTTCAACGTCGCCAAGCTCACTGACTGAGCGGCCCGCCGGCTCGGTCAGCGCTGCGGGAGCATTCGTGTTGGAGCGGCGGTTCCCCTACGGCGACGCGTGCGATCCCCGCATTAACTCCACCGCGCCTGCCACAACGGCAACCGCCAGCGGCGTTGCCGCCATCAGCCAGAACGCGCGGTCGTGCTCGATCTGTTCGTCTGAAGTCTCGCCCGAGGCGCCGTCGCTGTCGGCGGCTGATTGCCCCGTTGTGACCGGGACCGTTTCCTTCGCGACCGCGGCCTTGCCGGTCTTCGTCCCGCTCGCGGGTTGAGACGGCCGTGTCTCGCGTAGCACCGTGTGTTGGGGCACGTTGTCCTGCGGCTTTGGCCCGATCGACTCATCTTTCCTATTGGCGCTCTGGATTGAGAACACGGCAATGACCTCGGCGCCGATCATCGTGATCATTGAGAAGAAGTAGATCCAGGCGGTGAGGACGAGGATCGGGAACAGGACGGCGCCGTACTTGTTGAAATGCGCGAAATGTGAGTAGATCGGCCAGATGTACGTCAGGATCTCGAACAGGACCGCGGCAACCAGCGCCCCCTTCCACACATTGCCGTACTTAAAGCCCGGCTGGATGTTGGGGAACACCAGGTATATCGCCACGAAGAGGATGAAAGCCGCGAGGAGGCTGATCGCCGTCCCGATCACGAACTGAACCACGCCCGGGAGCGGGAATCCGCTGAACAACCCGTTGAGCAGCGCTCCGGCCGACGTGCCGGCAATGATGATCAGCATCAGAGCCGTAAAGACGAAGATCATCCCGATGTCGATCAACTTCTCTTTGAGGAAGTTCCGTCCGCTCACCTCGAATATCGGCTGAAATGCGGTCGAGAACGCGCCGCCGACCGCCGATCCGCCCCAGAAGACGCCCACCAGGCCAATGATGCCCAGCAACCCAGCATGTTGGGTCGACGTCTTGACCATCGTCCGGATCGTGGCCGGCGAGATTGCTCCTTGCAGCGCGCTACTCAAATGACTGACGATGTTTGCCTGGGCACTGGGACTATGCAAGAACAGGGTGGTGAGGAACACCAGTCCGATTGCGATCGGCGCAATCGACGTGAGAATCGTCCACGACACAAAAGCCGCCAGCATCCCGATGTTGTCCTTCATGAGTTTGGTGAAGAACGCGCGCATGTCGGGATGCTCCTGCGCGAGCTCCTTCGCCTCGGCTACCATGACTACCCTCCATCGACAGACATGAATTCAGCGTGTCGATGGCAATGCAGCAAGCGTGCCAGAAGAAAAAGGGGCGGAACTCTTCACGAGTCCCGCCCCGAACTACGTTACGCTAGCGATCCAGCTAACTCCTCCGGTGCAGGAGAATTGCCAGTCCGGCGCCCAAAAGCGGCACGGCCGGCCACGGCACAGGCAGCCCTGGATTTCCACCGCCGGTAGACGGGAGGCTGACGACTGACGGCTTGGAAGGCGTCGTGGGCTTGGTCGGGGTTGTTGTCGTTGTTTTCGTAGCGGTCGGTGTCGCACCCGGCTTCGACGGGCTGGTCGGCGTTGCTGTCGGAACGGGACCGGTTGATGGTGATGTAGGCGTCGCTGTCGGTTTCGTCGTTTTAGCGGTCGGCTTCGGCGTCGGTGTCGCTACTTGAGCAGGCG
>NZ_DASRBZ010000251.1:0-4999 GCF_035653355.1 Mycobacterium sp.
TTGTTGGAACGCGAGCGAGTCACGCTATTTCGCGGCTGGCCCGACCAAGCCGAAGCGTTAGTTCGCCACCGCAGCGCGGTCGGAACTGACCTGTCCGCGTTGCGGCCAGGCAGCCTCGACGCGCTACTCCCGCCGGGGCAACGCGCTGCGCCGGGAGCCCGGGCCAACTTGTTCGGCATGACCGAGTCTTTCGGACCCTACTGCGGCTACCCTGCCGACACTGATATGCCCCGACCCGCCTGGGGCAGCTGCGGTAAACCATTCCCTGGCATGGAGCTACGTATCACCGATCCCGACACCGGCCGTCCGGTTCCAGCAGGAACCGTAGGGATGATCGAGATTCGTGGACCTCACACTCTTCGCGGGATATGCCGGCGCAGCCGCGAAGACGTGTTCACTGCGGATGGCTTCTACTCCACCGGCGACCTCGGCCACCTCGACCAGGACGGCTTCCTGTTCTATCACGGTAGATCCGACGACATGTTCAAAGTCAGCGGCGCCACGGTTTATCCCAGCGAAGTCGAGCAAGCGTTGAAGACCATCGAGGGTGTCAGCAATGCGTTCGTCACCAATGTTGCCGGGACACACGGCGATCAAGTGGGTGCGGTAGTCGTATGCAACACCGGGGAGGCGACGGTCGAGCAGTTGCGGGAAGCTGCCCGCGGACTGCTCAGTTCTTTCAAGGTGCCGACGGTGTGGCTGCTGGTGTACTCCGATGATGACATCCCGCGCAGACCCACCGGAAAAGTGGACGTCCGTCGACTACGTCAGATGGTGGCCGAAGTCCACAGGTGACAACAGAACCCATGGTCAGTGCTGCGAGCGCGCCCGCCGCCGGGAGTTGGGGCGGCTTCCTTCGTCGACCACTCCGCGCTCGATAAGGTGCTCGATCAACGGAACTGCTCCTGCCGCAAGGTGCTCGGACATCGCTTTGCGGGCAACTTTATCGTCGCGTTTCTCCAGTGCGGCCACCACCCGGCGATGGTCTTTGATCGACTGGCCCGGCCAGCCGGTGATCGTCGGAAATACCGATTCGGGGGCATAGCGGGTGATCTGGGACATCAGCTGGGCAAGCTTGGGTGAATCCGCGGCAACGTTGATGGCCCGGTGGAATTCGTGGTTGAGGCGGACCGCTCGTTCGTTGTCATTGGTGGCATAAGCGGCTTCCAGCTGGGCTTGAATCTCCTTGAGCTCGCGCAGCTCGTCGTCTTTGATGTTGATCGCAGCTCGCGCAGCCAGTTCACCACCGACGTACGCCTGGACGTTCGCGACGTCGGTGAGATCTCGGCTAGTCACCGGCGATACGACAAACCCGCGACGCGGCTGCTGAGCCAGCAGACCTTCCGCGCGGAGCTGAAAGAGCGCCTCGCGCACGGGCGTAACACTGATCCCCAACTCCGCGGCCAACTGGTCGAGACGAACATATTCGCCGGCCGCATAGGTGCCGTCGAAAATCCTGTGACGGACGAAGCGGGCGACATCTTCGGAAAGCTGTGGCCGCGCGGCGAAATCCGGAGCAGTCACCGGTCAGATCCGATACTCGGCAAGCAGTCGCTTGCTGATGATCGACTTCTGGATCTCGCTGGTTCCCTCGCCGATGAGCAGAAAAGGCGCATCGCGCATGAGCCGCTCAATCTCGTACTCCTTCGAGTAGCCGTAGCCACCGTGGATTCGGAAACTCTGTTGGGTGATCTCGGTGCACAACTTGCTGGCCAAGTACTTGGCCATGCCGGCGGCGAGGTCGTTGCGTTCTCCGGAGTCCTTCAAGCGGGCAGCATTAACCATCATCAGGTGCGCGGCTTCTACTTTGGTTGCCATTTCGGCCAATTGGAACGCGATGGCCTGATGTTCGACGATCGGTTTGCCGAACGTGTGACGCTGCTGCGCATAGCGCACCGCCAGTTCGAAGGCCCGGATACCCACACCACAAGCCCGTGCTGCGACGTTGACCCGCCCGACTTCGATGCCGTCCATCATCTGATAGAAGCCTTGCCCGGGTGTGCCACCGAGAATGTCGTCGGCGCTTGCCACGTATCCGTCGAATATCAATTCAGTGGTGTCGATGCCCTTGTAACCCAGTTTGTCGATTTTGCCGGGAATCACCAGACCTGGTGCTACTTCGCCGAACCCGATGGGCTTCTCGACGAGGAAAGCGGTCAAATTGCGGTGCGGTGTCTCGGCTCCCTCATCGGTGCGCACCAATACCGCAACCAGTGTCGAGCTGGCACCATTGGTCAACCACATCTTCTGCCCATCGATGGTGTAGGTGCCGTTAGCGTTGCGTGCTGCCCGGGTACGTATCGCCGCGACGTCGGAGCCCAACTCCGGCTCGGACATCGAAAAAGCGCCACGCACTTCGCCGGTCGCCATCCTGGGCAGCAGATGTTGTTTCTGCGCTTCCGTTCCGTGCTGGCGCAGCATGTAGGCGACGATGAAATGAGTGTTGATCACGCCGGAGATGCTCATCCAACCGCGCGCTAATTCCTCGACACACAGCGCGTAGGTCAACAGTGACTCGCCAAGCCCCCCGTACTCCTCGGGAATCATGAGCCCGAACAGACCCATCTCGCGCATCCGGTCGACGATGGCGTGCGGGTAGGTGTCACTGTGTTCGAGTTCCTGCGCGCTCGGAAAGACTTCCTTGTCGACGAACTGCCGTACAGTGGCGAGGATTTCAGTCTGGAACTCGGTTAGGCCAAGCGTCTGCGCAAGCCTGGTCATCTTGTTGCTTTCCCCTCTGCTCCGGTCAGCAAGCGATGGTCTTCGCGCTGATCAGGCGTGCAATGTCGTTGCGACTTAACCCCAGGCGTTGGGCGAGCACGTCGTTCGTGTCCTGTCCCAAATGCGGCGCGGGCGTGCTCGGCTGGTGCGCGCCATCGAATGCGGTCGGCAAGCCGGGAGCGAGATAATCGCCGATCCCGTCTTGGTGCAGCAGAGAAAACAACGGATTCGCCGTCACCCGTTGGTCGGCGGCGACCTCGGCGAACGTGCGGTAGCGTTCAAACAGCACACTGGTCTCAGACAGCGCCTCGCTGATCTGCTCGGCGGTGTGATCGGCGAACCAGGCGCCGAACAGAGCCGTCAGCGCATCGCGGTAGCGGTAGCGGTCACCTTCGGTGGTGAAGTCGGCGCCAAGCGCCTCGGCGAGGGCCGACACGGCCGTGCCGACGCCGGTGACCTCGACGAGGTCGCGAAAGTGGCGGCTGGTCAACGTCACGACCATGAACGCGATGCCGTCGCGACTCGTGAAATCCTGGCCGTACTGGCCGTAGATGGAGTTGCCCAGTCGTGGGCGCTGGGTGCCGTTTACCTGTGGCTCGGTCAGCCAACCCAGATTGGCCGCGGTGGCCAGCGCGACATCTTCGAGCGCCACGCTGACTTGGGCGCCAGCTCCGGACGTTTCGCGACGACGCAGCGCGGCGATCACCGCCAGCGCCGCGTACAGACCGCAGCACACATCCCAGGCCGGCAGCACGTGGTTGATAGGACCGGCATGGTTGGTCGGACCAGTCACCAGTGGAAATCCAGTCGCCGCGTTGACCGTGTAGTCGACCGCGGTGGAACCGTCACCTCGGCCGAGTAGTTGGACGTGGATGACATCCGATCTGACACTGGCCAACTTCTCGTACGACAGCCAGGACAGGCCCGCGGCGTTAGTCACCACGATGCCGTCGCCTTCGACGACGAGCCGTTGCACCAGCCCTTGTCCGTCCGGTGAACGCAGATCGATAGTCGCCGAACGCTTCCCTTTGTTCAGCCCGGTCCAGTAAATCGAGGCACCGCTTTCTGCGAGCGGCCAGCGGTGGACGTCGGACGCACCGCCGATCGGATCGACCCGAATCACTTCTGAGCCAAGTTGGCTCAGAGTCATGCCGCACAATGGTGCGGCGACGAAGCTGGATACCTCGACGACCGTGACACCGGTTAACGGCATGGTCATCCCGACGCGATCCGTTCGAAGACGGCAGCAAGTCCCTGGCCGCCGCCGATGCACATGGTTTCTAAGCCGTAGCGCGCCTGCCGCCTAGTGAGCTCGCGTGCCAGCGTGGTCAGCATCCTCGCGCCGGTCGCACCGACCGGGTGACCCAGCGAAATTCCGGAGCCATGGACGTTGGTGCGTTCACGGTCAGCGGCGCTGAATTTCCATTCCCGCATCACCGCAAGGGCTTGAGCGGCAAAGGCCTCGTTCAGTTCGATCAGGTCGATGTCGGCCAGCCGCAGACCTGCCTTGGCGAGCGCCACTTCGGTCGCAGGCACCGGACCGATACCCATGATGTTGGGCGGTACACCCGCGACGGCCCACGATACCAACCGGACCAGCGGCGTCAGCCCTAGTTCTTCAGCTTTCTCCTGAGTGGTGACCACGCACATCGATGCTGCGTCGTTTTGTCCACTGGCATTGCCGGCGGTCACCGTCGCTTCTGGGTCATCTTTGAGCAGCACCGGTTTCAGCTTGGCCAGCGACTCTACGGTGGTGTCGGCGCGGGGATGCTCATCGGTGTCGATCACTTCCTCGCCCTGCCGGCTCTGCACGGCGACCGGGATGATCTCCTCGGCGAAGATGCCGTCCTTTTGCGCGGCGACCGCTCGCTGGTGTGAGCTGACCGCGAGCTCGTCTTGTTCGCTACGGGAGATGTTGTACTGCCGCCGGAGGTTTTCGGCGGTCTCCAACATCCCGCCCGGGACTGGGTAGTTCCGCCCGCCCGCGGTTGTGCGGCCATGAACCAGTCCGTCGTGCACCCGAATACCGGTTCGGGCGCCGCCCCAGCGCATATCGGTGGAATAGAAGACGACATTGCTCATGCTTTCGGTGCCGCCTGCGATGACAAGGTCGTTGTCGCCACTGCTCACCTGTAGGCAAGCTTGGATCACCGCCTGCAAGCCCGATCCACAGCGACGGTCGATCTGCATGCCGGGAACGGTCACCGGCAGGCCGACGTCAAGCGCCACCACTCTCCCGATCGCCGGGGCCTCGCTGCTGGGATAGCAATGCCCGAGA
>NZ_DASRBZ010000252.1:0-23202 GCF_035653355.1 Mycobacterium sp.
CCACGAAAATCGCGGCCACCGCTTCGGAGTTCAACGACCAGTTCAAAGCAGGTGCCTACATCGCCGCAGGGCTGGTGCTTTTCTTGCTGACGTTCGTGGTCAACGCGCTGGCGCGGGCCGCCGTCGCCGGAAACGGGCGCCGATGACCTCGATACTGGACCGGCCGGTCAAGGCGCGCACGTTCGCAGGTGTCAGTTTGCGTCGGCGGGTCGCAGACAACCTCGCCACCGTGTTGGTGACGCTGTCGGTGACGGTCGCTCTGGTGCCGTTGCTGTGGCTGCTGTGCTCGGTGCTGATCAAGGGATTCCAGGCCATCACGTCCAGTGTGTGGTGGACGCATTCGCAAGCCGGTATGACGGCGTTCGTCACCGGCGGTGGCGCCTATCACGCAATCGTCGGCACCGTGCTGCAGGGACTGGTCTGCGCGTTCATCTCCATCCCGATCGGCATCTTTCTCGCGGTCTATCTGGTCGAATACGCGGGCGGCACCAGGCTGGGCAAGCTGACCACTTTCATGGTGGACATCCTGACCGGGGTGCCTTCGATCGTGGCGGCATTGTTCATCTATGCGCTATTCGTGGCCACGTTCGGCTTTCCGCGCTCCGGGTTCGCGGTGTCGTTGGCGTTGGTGCTGCTGATGATCCCGGTGATCGTGCGGGCGACAGAGGAGATGTTGCGGATCGTTCCAGTGGATTTGCGTGAAGCTAGCTACGCGCTTGGGGTGCCGAAGTGGAAAACCATTGTGCGGATTGTGATTCCGGCGGGGCTTTCCGGCATCGTCACCGGCATCATGCTGGCGTTGGCTAGGGTGATGGGTGAGACGGCCCCATTGCTGATCCTCGTGGGCTACTCGCAGGCCATGAACTTCAACATGTTCACGGGGTTCATGGGATCGCTGCCCGGCATGATGTATGACCAGACATCGGCGGGCGCGGGCGCCAACCCGGTGCCCACCGATCGGCTGTGGGGCGCCGCGTTGACTCTGATCCTGCTCATCGCGGCCATCAATGTCGGGGCCAGAGTGGTCGCGAAAATGTTTGCGCCTGAGAAGTTATAGGAGTTTCGGTGGCCAAGCGGTTGGACCTCAAAGAGGTCAACATCTACTACGGGTCGTTCCATGCGGTCGCCGACGTGTCGTTATCGATCCTGCCGCGCAGCGTCACGGCGTTCATCGGGCCGTCGGGCTGCGGCAAGACGACAGTGTTGCGCACGCTGAACCGGATGCACGAGGTCATCCCCGGCGCGCGGGTCGAGGGCACGGTGCTGCTCGACGACGACGATATCTATGCGCCTGGCATCGATCCCGTCGGTGTGCGCCGCGCCATCGGCATGGTGTTCCAGCGCCCAAATCCCTTCCCCACCATGTCAATTCGCGACAACGTGGTGGCCGGGCTGAAGCTTCAAGGTGTTCGCAACCGCAAGGTGCTCGACGAGACCGCCGAATACTCGCTGCGCGGCGCGAACCTGTGGGACGAGGTCAAGGACCGGTTGGACAAGCCCGGCGGCGGGTTGTCCGGAGGTCAGCAGCAACGGCTGTGCATCGCGCGGGCCATCGCCGTGCAGCCCGATGTATTGCTGATGGACGAGCCGTGCTCGTCGCTGGACCCGATCTCGACGATGGCGATCGAAGAGCTGATCGCGGAATTGAAGCAGGACTACACCATCGTCATCGTCACCCACAACATGCAGCAGGCTGCGCGGGTCAGCGATCAAACCGCGTTCTTCAACCTCGAATCCGTCGGAAAGCCGGGCCGGCTGGTGGAGATCGACGACACCGAGAGAATCTTCTCCAACCCCACCCAGAAGGCGACCGAGGACTACATCTCCGGCCGCTTCGGCTAACCGGAGGAAGGCACCGCGTCGTCGTCGGAGAACTTGGCGTCGGGAATTTCGCCGGTGGCCTGGAAGATAACGCGACGCGCAACCTCGACCGCATGGTCTGCGAAGCGTTCGTAGAACCGGCCCAACAGCGTTACGTCGACAGCGGCGGCCACGCCGTACTTCCAATCGCGATCCATCAGCACCGTGAACAGGTGCCGGTGCAGATCGTCCATCGCGTCGTCTTCTTCGCGGATGCGGGCGGCCTTTTCCGGATCGCGAGACAACAGCACCTCCTGGGCGCTGTTGGCCAATTCGCATGCGAGCCTGCCCATTTCAGCGAAATATCCGTTGACCTCTTCAGGCAGCGCGTGTTGGGGATGACGCCGGCGAGCGATCTTGGCGACGTGCAGCGCCAGTGCGCCCATCCGGTCGATGTCGGCGACCATCTGGATGGCGCTGACGATCGCCCTCAAATCACCGGCGACCGGCGCCTGTAACGCCAGCAGCACGAAAGCGCTTTCCTCGGCCTGTGCGCTGAGCGCCGCGATCTTTTCGTGGTCGGAAATCACTTGTTCGGCCAGCACCAGATCGGCTTGCAGCAGCGCCTGTGTTGCGCGTTCCATGGCAGCCCCGGCCAGCTCGCACATCTCGCCGAGCCGGTCCGATAACCGTGAAAGTTGGGCATGGTACGCGGTGCGCATGGGTCAAGCGTACGTGCTCAACACTGCGATGGGCCGCAAGGACGACATGAATTGGCGGTGAATGCCCGAGCGCGGATCGGTCTCCGCGAATCTTCCTGTGCTTACTTGCAGCTGGTATCGGCGGCGTTGGTGACGCTCAAGTCGTCGGGCAGCTTGGTCGGTGTGCCGTTGGTGCCGCGGTCGATTTGGACACTGACCGACGAGCCGCTGGGCGGCGGAGTTGAGACCGCCCGGAAGTCAGGGCCGAGCACCACCTGTACGACTTGCCCGATTCCGGTCATCCGCTCGACCTTCGAATTCGGGAACGTCGATGCCACCGTCGCGGCCGCCTGCTCGTTGCCCGGTGAGAAGAACACCGTGGTGCCTTTCAGCGAGCTCGGGTAGTCGTCTGGCGTCATCACCTTGAAGCCGTGATGTTTCAGTTGGGTGGTGGCGGTGGCGGCCAGCCCGCTCTTTCCGGTCGAGTTCGACACCTGAACGGTGATCTCTTGCGGTGCGGTGGTCACAGCCTGGACCCGCTCGGCGCGGGCCTCGGTGGCCGGGCTGGGTTGTGGCGCTTTGCTGGTCGTCGACTTGGTGGTCGGCGTCGACGTCGCGTTCTGGTCGTTCTCTTTGGGCAGCGGATCGTCGTTGATGATGGCGTCGAACAACGCGCGCACGTCGGAGGTGCGTGGCGGCTCGTTGCCGTCCTCGTCGGTTTCGCCGGTCGTCGGCACGGTCACGAACGTGATGTGCCCCGCGGTCAGGCCCTGCACCGACTGGCCAAGGTCGACTAGGTCCTTGGTTTTGACGTTGTCGACGTAGCTGTCGCTGATGAACATGTTGACCACGTTGTTGAGCTTGGACAGCGACAGGAAAGTGTCTCTGGAGATCAGCGAACGCAGCAGCGAAGACACGAAGCGCTGCTGGCGCTTGATGCGCCCGTAGTCGCCGTTGTCCTCGGTGGTGACCTTGCGGGCGCGGACATAGTTCAGCGCTGTTTTTCCGTCGATGACTTGCCGTCCCGCCTGGGCGAGCACTGTGCCGAGTTCCTCGTCCTTGAGCGGCGTCGTGCTGCAAACTTCCACCCCGCCTAGCGCATCGACCATGTTGGCGAAGCCGACGAAGTCGATGGCGATGAACCGGTTGATGGAAAGACCGGACAACTTCTGGATGACTTTGACCAGGCATTTCGGGCCGCCGAACGCATACGCCGAGTTCAGCTTGGTCTCGGTGTACACGTACTTGGGCCCGTACGTTCCCGTCTTGTCGTCGTAGAGGGGACCGTAGGCGCCGGTGTCGGGGTTCCACGCCTCGCATTGGACGGGGGTGATCGCTAAGTCCCGCGGGAACGACACTGCGACCACGCGTTTGCGGCTCGCCGGAATGTTGACCAGCATCACGGTGTCGGATCGGGCGCCGCCGGCGTCTTCAGTGTCGCCGGCGCCCATCTGGCTGTTCGCCCCAGCGCGGGAGTCGACGCCGACGATCAGGAAGTTTTCGTCACCGTATTGGCCGCCGGGGTCGAGGATGTCGCGCGAATGTGGGTCGAGGGCGCTGACGTTGTTGAGGCGGTTGTTTTTCGACGTGCTCCATTGCCAGGCCCCGCCGGTGAGGACGAGCGCCAGCAGGGCCATTAACGCCGCGACCGATCGCGCCGCCAGCAACATCGGGCGGCGGTTAGGTTTCGGCGTCGGAGTCGGTTCCTCTGTGGTGGTCGTGTGGATCCCGGTGGGCGGCGGCACCCTATCCGACGCTTTCGGCAGGACGGTGGTTTGTTCGGCGGCGGTTTCTGCGGCGACGCCGATGTGCTGGTTGCCGACCGGCTGGTAGTCAGGAAGCTCATCGGCGTATCCCGCCAAAAGGCCGTGCACGGAATCCGGTTCACCAGGCCATTCGGCGATTGCGTCGGGCGGTTCATCCTCTGGGACGGCGTGATGATGCCGGGGCTTTTCGGCGGATTGGCCGCCGAGCTTGGCGATCAGCTCGGCGACCGTCAGGGCGCCGTCGGTGTGGCATCCGGTCGGCTCGGGTTCCGCGGCGTGGTCTCGGCTCGGCTCTGCCGGCGGTGCGGCTGACCATTGCCGCGTACCGGTCAACGGACGGACGCCGACAGCGTTGCGTGACGGGCCCGAGAAGCGCTCCCACGGCGCGGCGCCCAGCGGTGACGGACCTACCCGGGTAACGCTTGCCTCATCGGCACCCGAATTCCGCGGACGGTCAGGAGTGGCGCCATCGTCGCCGTCACTCATGTCCTACCGGCCTCCGAACTCTGGTGAGATGCCCAGTTGGTGCGCGCGCATTTAGGCAGCGCTGACGGACACAGCACTGCAAAGCCACGCGCCATTTCGTAAGGTCGCGCTGTGTTTGTCGCAGTCGTGCACCGGCGCCCGAACGATCCGCCGCCGAAGCGCGATACACCAAGGTCCATATCGTACTGAGACATCGGCGCTCGCGCGATGCCAAGGTTGTCCCGATTCAACCACCCGAATGCATGATGTCCGCACCCTCGGGCACCGTGCAGTCCTCGCGATCGGTGAGCCAGCCGTCGGGCAGCGCCACCCGCGCTGGCGATCCTTGCCGACCTCGCGGGCCGGTCGCAGTCGCCGGGAACGGTACGTCGGGGTCGAGCCGGCCCAGCAGGTCATCGAGCTCCTCAAACGTCTTGACCAGCGCCAACGCCTGCCGCAACTCCGAGCCGGCGGGAAAGCCGTGCAGATACCAGGCGATGTGTTTGCGCAGATCCCGCATGCCCTTGTCTTCGCCGAAGTGGGCGGCCAGCAGCTTGGCGTGCCGGCGGATGATGTCGGCGACCTCGCCAAGCGTGGGTGGGGTAGGGGCAGGACGGCCGGTGAAGGCGGCGGACAGCTCGGCGAACAGCCATGGCCGGCCCAGGCAGCCGCGCCCGATGACCACGCCGTCGCACCCGGTGGCCGCCATCATGGTCAGCGCGTCGCTGGCCTCGAAGATGTCCCCGTTATCGAGCACCGGGATCGTGCGTACCTGCTCCTTGAGCCGCGCAATCTGCTCCCAATCCGCAGCGCCGGAGTAGCGCTGCGCCGCGGTACGGGCATGCAGGGCGACCGCGGCGGCGCCTTCGGTCTCGGCGATGCGCCCGGCGTCCAGGTGGGTGTGGTGCTCGTCGTCGATACCGATGCGGAACTTGACCGTCACCGGTATGCGGGTGCCCTCGGTGGCGCGCACAGCCGCGGCCACGATCTGGCCGAACAGCCGCCGCTTATACGGCAGCGCCGCCCCGCCGCCGCGTCGGGTGACCTTGGGCACCGGGCAGCCGAAGTTCATGTCGACGTGGTCGGCCAGATCCTCCTCGGCGATCATCTTCACGGCCTGGAACGTGGTGACCGGGTCGACGGTGTAGAGCTGCAGCGACCGGGGTGACTCGTCGGGGGCGAAGGTCACCATGTGCATGGTCGCCGGCTGGCGCTCGACGAGCGCGCGTGCGGTCGCCATCTCGCAGACATAGAGGCCGCTGACCGTGCCCACCTTGGATTGCTCCAGCTCTCGGCACAGGGTCCGGAACGCGACGTTGGTCACACCCGCCATCGGGGCCAGCACCACCGGGCTGGCGAGGGTGATCGGACCGATCCGCAACGCCGGCTACCGCCGGCTCATCGCCAGCTTGCCTGCGGTTTTATGCAGCTCGAGGGCGGTGACCTTCTTGCCCGTGCGAGCTTCCCGCTCGAGTTGACGCTGCTTGGAAACCTCGAACTTCTCGCAGGCCACCTCGAGTTCTTTCATCAGCACGGCCAGGTCGTCACGCAACTCGGCGGCCTCACCGGTGAAATCTTCGCGCTCGAAGATGCGCCATTTCTTCAACACCGGCATCACGACATGGTCGAGGTGGATGCGTGGATCGTAGACGCCGCCGACCGCGATCATCACGGCCTTGCGCCGAAACTCCGGCACCGTGAACCCGGGCATCTTGAAGTTACGCAAAACCCGGTGCAACGATTTCATCGCCTTGTTCGGCTCGAGCTCCATGCCGGCTTCGCTGAGGTCACGGTAGAAGATCATGTGCAGGTTCTCGTCGGCCGAGACTCTGGCCAGCAGCTGGTCAGCGATCGGATCGTCACAGGCCTTGCCGGTGTTGCGGTGCGAGATGCGGGTGGCCAACTCCTGGAACGTGACGTAGAGAATTGAGTCGAAGATGTTCTCGCAGAACAGGTCGCCCTGGTGGTTCTGGCCCGGGCTGAAGCCCCGATTGACCACCTCGATGCGCAGCAACTCCAACTCGACCGGGTCGACCGCCCGGGTCACCACCAGGTAGTCGCGCAGCGCGATGCCGTGCCGGTTCTCCTCGGCGGTCCAGCGGTTGACCCACTGGCCCCAGGCGCCGTCCATGC
This sequence comes from Mycobacterium sp., assembly GCF_035653355.1. Lineage (GTDB taxonomy): Bacteria > Actinomycetota > Actinomycetes > Mycobacteriales > Mycobacteriaceae > Mycobacterium. The sequence goes on from NZ_DASRBZ010000252.1 coordinate 6,866, forward strand.
CCATGCTCATCGCGATCTCGCGGTGATACGACGGCAAATTGTCCTCGGTCATGAGGTTTTGAACCATCGCCACTTGGGCGACATCGGAAAGCTTGGACTGCTCTGGTGACCAGTCCTGGCCGCCGAGAGCGTAGAAGTTCTTGCCGTCCGACCACGGGATGTAGTCGTGCGGATTCCACTCCTTGTGCATGCTCAGATGCCGATTGAGGTTCTTTTCGACGACCGGCTCGAGTTCACGCAACAGGTTCAGGTCCTTAGGATCCGGCACAGCGCCTCCCGGGTATCTGTGTCTGTCGGTTTCAGTCAATATATCTGTGTATGCCAGTAGCATCAAGTTAGGCCGGCGGTCGCGACGGCATGTCCCCGCGGTCCCAGATCGGCCCTATGAAATCGGCCCCCGCTAGTGGGCGGTGGCCCTGCTCATGAGCATGTCGACGCAGTAGTCGATGAATTGCGTGCGGGTGGCGGTCAACCGTCCGTCCAGGTAGGCGGTGAACAGCGCGGTCAGCCCGCCGATCAGGCTGGTGGCGACCATGTTTTGCTGCACCGGATCGCTGATTCGGGTTAGCTTGCGCTGCAGCAATTCGATGAAGCTGGGCATCCATTCCGCCCCGGAGCGGATGAGCACCGGCTCGACCCCAGGTGCCAGCAACAGCACCCGGCCGCGCACCGGATCGTCGACCATCAACGCGACGAACTGTTCGACCGCTTCCCGCGGTGTGGTCGCCGACATCAGCGTCGACATGGCGCGGGTACAAACGTCGTCGTAGACCGCGCGGACGAATTCGTCTCGGTCGGCGAAGCTTGCGTAGAAGTAGCGCTCGGTCAACCCGGCTTGGCGGCACACCGCGCGCACGGTTACCGCCGGCCCGCTTTCGTCGCCGAGCAGCTGTACTCCGGCGGCGATGAGCCTGTCGCGGCGCAAAGCCTCGCGATCTTCCAGGGGCACACCGGACCAGCGGCCCCGTCGTTGACCGGAAGGCACATCTCTCCTAGGGTGGAAACTGACAACGCATGTAGTCAGAATTGCTGACCGCGACAGGAACTGCCACAGTGACTCAACATACGTCTGCGGCGGCGCCGCTGACCAGCGAAAGCGGGGTTGCCGCCGGCTGTCCGGTGTCGACGCTGGGATACGACGCCCCGCCCAAGCCGCTAGGTCCCGAGTCGCTGACCTGGAGGTACTTCGGCGATTGGCGCGGCATGCTGCAAGGGCCGTGGGCCGGGTCCATGCAAAATATGCACCCGCAACTGGGAGCCGCGGTCGAAGAGCACTCCACGTTCTTTCGGGAACGCTGGCCGCGCCTACTGCGCTCGCTGTACCCGATCGGCGGCGTGGTTTTCGACGGTGACCGCGCCCCGACGACGGGCGCCGAGGTGCGTGACTACCACATCGACATCAAGGGCGTCGACGGCCAGGGCCGCCGCTATCACGCGCTGAACCCCGATGTTTTCTATTGGGCGCACGCCACTTTCTTCGTCGGCACTTTGATTGTGGCCGAACGTTTTTGCGGCGGAATCAGCGACGCACAAAAGCGACAGCTGTTCGACGAACACGTCGAGTGGTACCGGATGTATGGCATGAGCATGCGGCCGGTGCCGAAGACCTGGGAGGAATTCCAGGCCTATTGGGACCACATGTGTCGTGAAGTCCTCGAGAACAATTGGGCGGCCCGTGAAGTACTCAACCTGAGCGAATTGCCCAAACCTCCGTTCGCACAATGGCTTCCGGACTGGTTGTGGGCCACACAGCGAAAACTTTTGGCGCCGTTCTTTGTTTGGCTGACCGTCGGACTATACGATCCGCCGGTACGCGAGCTGATGGGCTACGCGTGGTCGCGCCGCGACGAGTGGATGCACCGGCGCTTCGGCGACGTGGTGCGGGTGGTATTCGCGCTAGTGCCGCCGCGGTACCGCAAGCATCCCCGGGCGCGGGCCGGTTGGGACAGGGCCACCGGCCGGATTCCGGCAGGCACTCCACTGGTGCACACGCCCGCCCGTAACCTGCCGCCTCTCGACGAGCGCGACAACCCGAAGCATTACTGCCCGGACGTCTGACGCATCAACTGTGGGCGTGGTTGTGCGCTTCCTCCAGCCCTGACTGGTGCACGTGTTGGTGGGTGTGCTCGGTTCCGTCGTCGTGGGTGTGGGCGTGCTCGTGCTCGACGTGGTCGTGCTCGTGGGTGGTGTGCGCGTGGGCGTGAGTCACGTCCCCGTGCTGGTGCTCATGCGCATGCGGCGCCTCGTGTGAGTGCTCGTGGTGGGGCATGGTGTTCTTCTCCTTCATGAGTTTTCGGTAACCACCTGCAGCCCGGGATCGCCGCGGTGGTGCCGCGGAACGCCCGGGCCGGCATGCTCGGCGTTGAAGACGGCGTCGACGACGAGTCGGCGCACGTGGTCGTTTTCCAGGCTGTAGAAGATCGTCGTTCCGACCCGGCGGGTCCGGACCAAGCGGGCCATCCGCAGCTTTGCCAAGTGCTGGGATACCGACGGCGCTGGTTTGCCGACGTGCTCGGCGAGCTCGTTGACCGACATCTCGCGATCGGCCAGCGACCACAGCACCTTCACGCGCGTGGCGTCGGCCAACATCCTGAATACCTCGACCACCAGACTGACCTGGTCCTCGGGCAACCGGTCATTCTGGTTATCTGCATGCATACGCAGATAATAGCGCAACGACACCCGCGCGCGTCAAGCCCGAGCGTCACTGCGCCGTGCGCTGACCGCCATTGCGTCGGCACCAGAATCGGTAGACATCGACCGCCGCGTCCCGTGGCTCGTAGCGCATTGGCAGCCGCCGCTGGTCCCAGTCCTTGGCGAATTCGTCGTAGAAGGTGGCGAGCTCAAAGTATTTGCGGTCGTCGACGTAGTACGGCTCGTACCCGTCTCGCGTGGTCAAGAACACGACTTCGTCGGGAGAGCAGTAGTACAGCGAACCCAGGCACATCGGGCACGGGTGGGCCAGCACGTAGATGGTGGCGCCGGTTAGATGTTCGGTGCCGAGCTTTGTGCAGGCCTGGCGGATCGCGACGATTTCCGCGTGAGCGGTGGGGTCGTGGGTCTGGGCCACCTGGTTGGCGCTCTCGGCGAGGATTTCGCCGTCCTTGACGATGACCGTCGCGAACGGGCGGCCGCCCTCGGCGACGTTCTGGCGAGCCAACTCGATAGTGCGCTGGGCGAAGTCCATGACGGCTCCTCGGGAGCAGGCTGCGGCCGAGAGTAGTCCGCCTGTCCCGGGCCAGCGCCGGCTGTGGTAGTAAATAGCCTAACTATATTGCTGGGACGTCGGGATGAGGGCCGAGATGGTGCGCACCGAAAGCGATAGCTGGGATCTCGCGACGAGCGTGGGAGCGACGGCCACGATGGTTGCCGCGCAACGGGCACTGTCCTCTCAGAGGGGGCTGATCGACGACCCGTTTGCCGCGCCGCTGGTGCGCGCGGTCGGCATCGATGTCTACACCCGGCTGGTCAACGGGGAGATTCCGGTCGGTGAGGGCTCCGACTTCGATCCGGACCGCATGGCGCGCGGCATGGCGGTGCGAACCCGGTTTTACGACCAGTACTTCCTCGACGCCGTGGCGAATGGTGCTCGGCAGGTGGTGATCCTCGCTGCCGGGCTAGACGCCCGGGCCTATCGTTTGCCATGGCCGGCTGGCACCGTCCTCTACGAGGTGGACTTGCCGGAGGTCATCGACTTCAAAACCGCCACACTGCAAAAGCTCGGCGCCGAGCCGAAAGCCGAGCGGCGCACCGTGGCTGTCGACTTGCGCGACGACTGGCCGGCAGCGCTTCGCGAAGCCGGATTCGATTCCGGTGCGGCCGCGGCGTGGAGCGCCGAGGGATTGGTGGTCTATCTGCCGTCGGATGCTCAGGACGCCCTGTTCGATCACATCACCGCATTGAGTGCGCCCGGTAGTCGGCTGGCTTTGGAATTCGTGCCCGACACTGCGATTTTCGCCGACGAGCGGTGGCGCGCTCATCACGAACGGATGGTCGAGCTCGGATTCGGTGTCGTTGACTTCAACGAGCTCGTCTACCACGGCGAGCGCAGCCACATCGTCGAGCACCTGAGCCGCAGCGGCTGGCAGGTCTCCCACCGGCCCGTCGCCCAGATGCATGCCGACAACGGCTTCGACTATCCCGACGATGACGTCGCCGCTGCCTTCGCCGATGTGACCTATCTGAGCGCCGTGCTCCAGTAGCGCTCAATGCAGGTGCGGTAGCACGTTGCTGCGGTAGAAGTCGATCGCGGCGACCGGGTCGCGCTGGGGAAAGTGCATGAACGGCGTCGCGCCGGCATCGAGAACGGCCTGCACCGCTTTGATGTGGGTGGCCGCATCGGTTCCGGTTGTCCAACCTTTGATCACCTTGTCGAGTGGATTGCGCTGTGCTGCCTGCTGGATGCCGACCGGGTTGGGCTGGTCGACCGCGCCGCCGGTGAACCGCCATAGTTCGGCGGCGCCGTTGATCTCGTTCTGGTCGCCGACGACGGCGAACATCTCGGCGCGCTTACCCAATTTGGCCGGATCGCGGCGCGAGGCCTGCGCCCCTTGGTTGAACGCCGCAACCAGCTTCTGGTCCTTGACGCCGTCGGCTTGGGTGATCCAGCCGTCGCCATATTGGCCGGCCAGCTGGGCGCTTTTCGGACCGCCGGCGGCGACGAAGATCGGCGGCGGCGTCGGCGGCACGTCGTAGACCTTGAGCTGATTGGTCTGAAAATAGCGGCCCTGGAACGAGATTCGCTGGCCGCTCCACAATTGGCGGATCAGTTGGATCGCTTCGATCAAGCGGTCGTGGCGTTCTTGGTAGCTGCCGAACTGGGTGGTGGCCGCTTGCTCATTGAGCCGCTCGCCGGTGCCCACACCGAGGAACACTCGCTCGGGGAACAGGATCGCGAGCGAAGCGAAGGCGTGTGCGACGGTCGTGGGGTGAAAGCGCCAAATCGGGCAGGTGACGCCGGTGCCGAACGGGACATGTTGAGTCCGTTGGCCCACCAATGCGAGCGTGATCCACGGGAACATCGCATGCCCTTCGTTGTCCTGCCAGGGCTGGATGTGGTCGCTCGCCCACAGATAACGGAATCCGGCTTCCTCGGCTGCGTGCGCTTGATCCACCAGCTGAGCGGTTCTGAATTGCTCGTGCGAAAGTACGAACCCCACACCCGGTCCGGAAGGCGGTGGCGGCGGGGCCGGGGCAGTGGACGGTGACGGCGCGGGTTTCGAGCTGCATGCGGCCGCCACGCCGGTGGCAGTCATCACGCTCACTCCCGCGAACAACTGACCCAAGGCGCGCCGTGACATTCCTTTCATGGCCCGGGAGTACCCAGAAGTGGGGCCGACATCAATGCCGGCAGGCCGGGCGTCGGCGCAGGTCATAAGCGCAAAGTGCCCCCACCAGGACTCGAACCTGGGACCTGCGGATTAAAAGTCCGTAGCTCTACCAACTGAGCTATAGGGGCGCGAGGCACAGGATACTGCGTATGCAGATGCGGCTCGTTTGAGGATTCGGTCGGCGGTAACCTAAGCTGGCGTGGCTCCCAACGAAACCACGTTGCGAGTACCCCGGAGAGATTCGGTTCTGGCCCCCTTCGTCTAGACGGCCTAGGACGCCGCCCTTTCAAGGCGGTAACGCGGGTTCGAATCCCGTAGGGGGTACCGCTACGCGGCGACGCGGAGCACACAACACAACAAGGCCCTGTGGCGCAGTTGGTTAGCGCGCCGCCCTGTCACGGCGGAGGTCGCGGGTTCGAGTCCCGTCAGGGTCGCCATTACGGCGAGACACACGCTGTCTTCCGGCCAGGTAGCTCAGTCGGTATGAGCGTCCGCCTGAAAAGCGGAAGGTCGGCGGTTCGATCCCGCCCCTGGCCACCAAGCTCTCCGCCAGCACGGACGGGACTGATCGCGTGATCGACAGTTTTGAGACTTGCCCGGGCGGACGCGAAGTTAGTACGGGGGCTCCAGCCCGGCAAACATCGGGAAGTGGCGCACATTCGTCGTCAACAAGTCGGCCTCGATGACGATCGCGGTCGCGGCGATCAGGTAATCGACTGCGCCGATGCCGCTATGGCTTCGTCGGTACCGACGCGCGAGTCGTCCACCGACGCGTGACACATCCTCGCTCACTTCGGCCCAACGCAGCGCGGAGCAGAATTCCTCGAAGCGGTTGATTTGCTTATCGCGTATGCCCGCCAGGAGTTCGAACCTGACCAATTCGCTTGCCACCAAATCCTCACCGGTGTCGGTCAATGTCGTGAGCAGATCGACAGCTGCGGGCTCGCCTCGCAAATGATCGATGGCAATTGTGGTGTCAATCAGCTTCACGCCAAACCGAGTCTGCTCAGGCGCTCGTTGAGGTCGCCGCGAACGGCGTCGACGTAGTCGGCACCGGTGAAGTCACGTCCCCGCCAGGAGCCGGCGCTTCGCTTCAGGGCGGCCAGCCTCGCTTCCTTGCTCCGGTTTCCATACGTACTGCGGATGGCCCGCCGGATCAGCTCTGACCTGGACGCGCCAGTTGCTTCGGCGGCGCGGTCGAGCAGTTCGACCTCCTCGCCGTTCAGCGTGATCTGCGTCCGCATTACATCATGATACATCTAGTGATGTCAGCCTCCATTGCTGGAATTTCGCTGGGTTAGGGACAATGCGGACGTGCGCTTCGTCCGGTTCCCGGTGGCCATCCTCGCTGTGATGTGCGGTATGAGTTGTGGTGCACGGGCTAACGCTGATGTGCCGCCCGTCGGCGCGAAGGCTCAGGCGGCGGGATTTGTCGACGTCAGGAGCGTCGTCCCGGATTCGGTCATCGACTTGCGCTACGCCACACCAAACAATTTCACCGGCGCACCGCTGTATCCCGCCGATGCGCGCTGCCTGGTTCACGGATCCATGGCATCGGGCCTCGCGACGGCCGCCGACATATTGCGCCGACAGGGACAGTCCCTGGTCTTCTGGGACTGCTACCGCCCACACGACGTTCAGGTCAGGATGTTTCAGCTAGTACCCAACCCGGCGTGGGTGGCACGGCCCGGCCAGTATGCGCACAGCCACGAGTCCGGACGCTCCGTCGACGTGACCCTGGCCCGCGCGCAGTGCCAGCAAGGTGGCCGGCCCTGCCTGGTCGAGATGGGAACCGACTTCGACGACTTCACGCCACGCGCCAACGCATTCGCCGGCGACGGCGTCACCGCGGACGCCCAGGCGAACCGGGCCCGACTGCGCGACGCGATGACCGCCGGCGGGCTGACGGTGTACTCCGGGGAATGGTGGCATTTCGACGGCCCCGGCGCCGCGGCCGATCGTCCCATCCTGGACGTCCCGGTCGACTGAAAGCGAGGAGCTCAGCGGTGAACCGTTATACCCACGGCCACCACGAGTCGGTGCTGCGTTCGCATCGTCAACGCACGGCGCAGAATTCCGCCGGCTATTTGTTGCCGCATCTTCGCTCTGGCATGTCGGTGCTGGACGTGGGCTGCGGGCCGGGCACGATCACCGTCGACCTCGCCGCACGAGTCGCACCCGGTCGGGTCACCGCCGTCGACCTCACCACCGAGGCGCTCGATGTGACTCGTCGGGAGGCGCACGAACGCAACGTCACGAACATCTGCTTCGCGATAGCCGACACCCAGGCGCTCGAATTCGCCGACGATACTTTCGATGTCGTGCATGCGCACCAGGTGCTGCAGCATGTCGCGGACCCGGTGCAGGCGCTGCGCGAAATGCGGCGCGTCTGCGTGCCCGGCGGCATTGTCGCTGCCCGCGACGCCGACTATGCGGGGTTCATCTGGTATCCACAGCTTCCCGCTTTGGACCGGTGGCGCGACCTCTACGAACTCGCGTCTCGGGCAAACGGTGGCGAGCCCGACGCCGGGCGGCGCCTGCTGTCATGGGCACAGGACGCCGGCTTCGACGAGATCGTTCCGAGTGGCGGAATCTGGTGCTTCGCAACGCCTGAGGACCGCGATTGGTGGGGCGGTATGTGGGCGGACCGGATTCTGCAGTCGGCGCTTGCCGATCAGCTCCTGGCGTCGGGATTGGCCACGGCGGCCGAGCTGACCGAAATCGCCGGGGCATGGCGAGCTTGGGCCGCTGCACCTAACGGCTGGCTGGCGATCCCGCATGGCGAAATTCTTTGCCGGGCATAGGGAATCCGCCGTACAGTTGCTCGAAGGCGTGGGCGACGTTGAGCACCGTCGCGTCGTCGAATCGCTTGCCCATGATCATGATTCCGACCGGTAGGCCGTCGAGCAGTCCGGCGGGCACCGAGATCGCCGGGTGACCGGTGATATCCATCGGTGCGGTGTTGATCGCCTTGCCGTGCGCGTTCGCCAGCAGCGCAAGGTCTTGCGGGCCGCCGACGGGAAGTGTCTCCGCCGTGTCTGGGACGGTGGGCATCACCAGCACGTCGTAGTGATCGAGCGCATCGTCATATGCGGCACGCACGTGGGGCAGCAGATTGCGCGCCTTGGCATATACGGACCCGCCGAGCGTTGTCGCGCCGTAGTGGCCGCACAGCACCGCCGCCTTGATCGTGCTAGAAAACTGGTCGGCTTTGGCGAGTCGCTGACGTGCGAAGTGCGCCATCAGCTCCGGGTCGTAGAGGCCGTCCACACCAACCCCATAACCGTTGCCGTCGAGCATCTGAGCGGCGGCACCGTCAGTGATGATGACCGTGAAGAGGTGAAACGCCGTCCGGTGCCACGGCACGCTGATCTCGTCGACGTTGCAGCCGATTTCGGTGAGCCGCTGTGCCGCCGAGCGAACCAGCTCGTCCACCTCCGGGCGCGAGCCCGGCTGGCCGAAGCCCTCCAAGAGCAATCCCACCCGCAGACCGGCGACGTCGCCGGTCAGCGCGGCCCGGTAGTCGACAGCACGAACGTCGTCACGCTGACGCGGATCCCGGCCGTCCGGTCCGGCCAGCACGGTGAGCAACAGCGCGGCGTCGGCGACGGTGCGCGTCATCGGGCCGATGTGATCGATGGTCCGCTCGATCGGGAAAGCGCCGGTGTAGGGCACCAGCCCGTGGGTTGGCTTATGCCCGACGACGCCGCACAGCGACGCCGGGATCCGAACCGAGCCGCCCTGGTCTGCGCCCAGCGCCAGATCGACCGCGCCGGCGGCGACCAGCGCCGCACTGCCGCTGGACGACCCGCCCGCTTCGCGGGTGGGGTCCCACGGGTTGCGTACTGGACCGCACGCCGAGGTGAAGCTCGACCCGGAGCAGCACAGGTCCTCGCAGACGCTTTTGCCGGCAATGACCGCCCCCGCGTCGAGCAGCCGCTCGACAACCGTCGCGTCGCGGCTGGCGATGAACCCCTCCAGCGTCGCCGACCCGTTCATCATCGGCATACCTGCGACGGCGATGTTGTCCTTGATGGCCACTGTCCGGCCCGACAGGGGCCCCTCTGCGCCGGAGCTGATCGTCGCTGTGACATACCAGGCGCCGAGCGGATTGTCGGCCGGCTCGGGGAACCGGTAGGCGCGTTCGGGCACGTGGGGCCGCTCCAGCTTGTCGTACAGCTCGTCAACGGCGTCGTAGGACGTGAGCGTGTACCCGGTGATCGCGGTGTACGCCGCCAACGCATCGGTGTCGAGATGGAAGCCGAAGTGACTCGCGGCCGAAGCCAGATCCGTTGTTGATGGCCGGGGAACCGCCATATGCACCTCCGTACAACCCTCGAGTGCAAATTGTGCCGGTTGTGCGGTTTCATACGCGACGCGCTGGGCGCGGCCGATTGAAAACCCGCGGTTGCGGCGGTGCGGGCACCCCGGCGCGGGTGCCTTTTCGTGCAGGTCAGCGCGCGGTATTGGCATTCTCTTTTTTTGCAAGTACGTTATCAGTCGATGGATAACGCAGCTCAGACCTCCGCCGGCATCCCGCTCGCGCCGGCCTACGGGCCGGAGGACCGTAGCAGCGAACCGCCGCCCCCGGGGACCTACCCGTTCACCCGGGGCAACTTCGCGTCCGGGTACCGCGGCAAGCTGTGGACGTTTCGGCAATACTCGGGGTTCGGCACCGCCGAGGAATCCAATCGCCGGTATCGCTACCTGCTCGAACAGGGCGGCACCGGACTCTCGGTGGCACTCGACCTGCCCACCCAGTGCGGGTTCGACTCCGACGATCCCGAGGTCGTCGAAGAAGTCGGCCGGGTCGGCGTCGCGGTCGACAGCCTGGCTGATGCCGAGATTCTCTTCGACGGCATCCCGCTGGACAAGATCAGCACCAGCATGACCATCAACGGCACCGCGGCGATCCTGCTGGCGTTCTACGTCGCCGCCGCCGAGAAGAAAGGCATCCCGCGGGCCAAGCTCACCGGCACCATTCAGAACGACATCCTCAAGGAGTACGCCTCCCGGGGCACCTGGATCTGGCCGCCCGAGCCGTCGCTGCGGTTGATCGCCGACACCATCGAGTTCTGCGCGGCCGAAGTCCCGAAATTCAATGCAATTTCGGTGGCCGGGGCGCATTTCCGCGACGCCGGTGCCAACGCGGTGCAGGAGATGGCGTTCACCCTGGCAGACGGCGTCACCTACTGCGACACCGTGGTCGAGCGGGGCCGGATGAGCATCGACCAGTTCGCACCGCAGATCTCGTTCTTCTTCTACACCCACGGCGACTTCTTCGAAGAAATCGCCAAATACCGTGCGGGACGGCGTCGTTGGGCCACGATCGTGCGCGAACGCTACGGCGCCAAAACCGACAAGGCGTCGATGTTCCGGTTCGGCTGCGTCTGTGGCGGCGCCTCGCTGTATGCGCCGCAGGCGCACAACAACATCGTGCGGGTGGCCTACGAGGCGATGGCAGCGGTGCTCGGCGGGGTGCAGTCGATGTTCACCGCCGCATGGGACGAGCCGTTCGCCCTGCCCACTGAGGAGTCCACCACCCTGGCCTTGCGCACCCAACAGATCCTGGCCTACGAAAGCGGGGTGGCCCGGGTCGCCGACCCACTCGGCGGCTCCTACTTCGTCGAGGCGCTCACCGATGCCACCGAGGCCCGCATCATCGAGATCATGCACGACCTCGAGCAGCACGGCGGCATGGTGCGGGCGATCGAAGACGGTTACCTGCAAGGGCTGATCGCCGACGAAGCCTATCGGATGCATCAGGAAATCGAATCCGGCGAGCGGCCGATCGTCGGGGTCAACCGGTTTGTCGCCGAGGAGCCGCCACCGGAGATCGCCACCTACGAACTCGACGCCGAAGGACGCGATCTTCAGCTCAAGCGGCTGTCCAAGGTTCGGGCCGAAAGAGACTCTGCTGCAGCGCAATCCAGCCTCGCAGCGCTGTCCCGCGCGGCCGAGGGTACCGAGAATCTCATGCCCAAGCTCGTCGACTGTGCCAACGTCTATTGCACAGTCGGTGAAATGGTGTCGGCGCTCAAAGCTGTGTGGGGCGAGTTCCAGCAGCCGGTGGTGTTCTAGATGGCAGTACGGATTCTGGTCGCGAAGCCCGGACTCGACGGTCACGACCGCGGCGCCAAGATCGTCGCCCGCACCTTGCGTGACGCGGGCTTCGAGGTGATCTACACCGGCATCCGGCAGCGCATCGAAGACATCGCCTCGATCGCGGTGCAAGAAGACGTGGCACTGGTGGGTTTGAGCATCCTGTCTGGTGCGCACTTGGCGCTGACGGCCCGCACGATCGAAGCGCTGCGCGCCGCGAATGCCGCCGACATCGGCGTCGTCGTCGGCGGCACGATCCCCGAATCCGACGTGCCCAAGCTGCTCGACGTCGGTGCGGCGGCGGTCTTTCCGACCGGGACGCCCCTGGACGTACTGGTGCGGGAGATCCGCAAGCTGACGGGCGTCCCAGAACCTAGCGTGGAGGAATCGTGCGCCTCGGAGTGATGATCGGTGCCGAGCGCGGCGATTCCGCGCGCAAGGTCACCAAACTGCTTGACGACATCGAGTGGCCCGAGGACGCTGGCATGGACACCGCGTGGATTCCGCAGGTGCCTAACGACTTCGACGCGCTGACGGCGGTCGCGTTGATGGCGACCCGAACAACGCGCATCGAACTCGGCACCGCTGTGGTGCCGTTGCAGGCGCAGCATCCCATTGCCCTGGCGCGTCAGGCGCTGTCGGTGCATGCCGCTGCCGGCGGCAGGCTGGCCCTCGGCGTCGGGCCGTCGCATCACTGGATCGTTCGCGACATGCTCGGCCTGCCCTACGAGCGGCCGGCCGCGTTCACCCGCGACTACCTCGAGGTGCTGGCCGTCGCTTTCCGCGGGCCCGGCCCGGTGGACGTCGAGAACGAGACCTTCACCGTGCACAACCCGCTGGATCTCGCCCCCGTGGCGCCGCTGCCGGTGCTCGTCGCCGCGCTCGGACCGGTGATGCTTACCCTGGCGGGGGAGCGCGCCGACGGTACGGTGTTGTGGATGGCCGATGAACGCGCGTGCGCCGAGCACGTGGTCCCCCGGATCACCAAGGCCGCCGACAACGCGGGCCGGCCGGCTCCGCGCATCGTCGCCGGCATACCTGTATGCCTCTGCGCGCCAAGCGAAGTCGATGCTGCCCGCGAGCGGGCCAACCGGATTCTGGGCGAGGCCGAAGTCTCGCCGAACTATCAGCGGCTGCTGGGGTACGGCGACGCCCGCGACGTCGGTGACATCTGCGCGGCCGGCGACGAGGAGGCCATCTTGGCGCGGTTCCGTCGCTTCGCCGACGCGGGGGTGACCGATCTGTCGGTGCGGTTGCTGCCGATCGGCAACAACCGCGACGAGCTTGTCGCCTCCAAACGCCGTACCCGGGAAGTCATCGCGGCGCTCGGCGCCGAAGTGCGATGACGGCACCGCTGGCGGGTATCCGGATTCTCGAGGTCGGCACCATGCTGGCCGGGCCGTATGCCACGATGCTGCTGGCCGACCTCGGTGCGGAGGTCACCAAAATCGAGCCGCCGGGCGGGGAGATCTCCCGTCAGGTCTCCGACAGCTACTTCGCCAGCCTCAACCGCAACAAAAGCAGCATCTGCTTGGACCTGAATTCGCAAGAGGCCCAGGCCAAGTTAGGCGAGCTCGTCGCGCAATCTCATGCGCTGCTGGTGAATCTGAAACCATCGGCAATCCGCCGGCTGGGGCTGACTTACGACGCGCTGCGCCGCTTCAACGAACGGATCGTCTGTGTGGCGATCACCGGGTTCGGGCTCGACGGCGGCGACCAGCCCGCGTTCGACTATGTCATCCAGGCGACCACCGGCGTGGCGGCGCTCACCGGCGAGCCCGACGGACCGCCCACCCTGCCCGGCTACTCGTCGGCTGACAACTCCACCGGATTGGCTGCTGCACTTGGACTGCTGGCGCAAATCACGTCGGGCCGCGGCGGCCAGGTGGACGTGTCACTGCGCGACGTGATGCTCTCCCAGCTCAACTATCACGCATCGGCCTATCTCAACGACGGTGTCGAGCCGCAACGCCGACCGTTTGGCGCGCACTCGTACTACGTTCCAGCCCAGATGTTTCCGACCGCACATGGGTACCTTGCGCTGTTTGTGACCCATGACGGGTTCTGGAAATCGTTTGCCGCCGAAGCTAACATCGACGGGTTTGAAACCATGGTGGAACGGGTGGCCCGCCGCGACGAGGTGCTGGCCGTGGTCAGCGCAGCCCTGGCCAAAGATACCGCCAGCAATTGGGAAGCACGGCTGCGACCGCTCGGGGTACCCGCCGCTGCCGTCCGCACGCTGCCCGAAGCGCTGCACGCCACTACCGAGATGATCGTTACCGCAGGGGATTTCCGTTTAGTCGGCAGCCCGGTCCGCATTGCGGGTTACCAGCCGGACTACCGGCCGCCGCCGGAACTGGACTAATGATTCCGACGCTCGGTCGTCACCTCAAGTAGCCGCATCGTCGGCGGCGGGTCCAACTGCAGGGCGTCGGAGAGGTGCAAGTCGCCCGCGTGAGCCAGCATGTTGTCCAAGATCGCCTGAAGGTCATCGCCCTCGATCTCGTAGAGCGCGACATAGGGCCCGTCGTCGGCGACCGGGCGCAGCCGCCGCGCCGCGACAAATCCGTCGAGCGCCATCAGCTCGCTCAGGTGGACGTCGTCATACCAGGTGTTGTACTCGGCATCGCGATCCGGCGAGCTGGGCCGACTCTCGACATAGAGCACGCCTTTGGGCATCGTCGTCGCCTCTCTGCAGCACTACTCGTAGCGCACCGTGACCGACGGCGTGTCCGGTACGCCCTGGCACGTCAGAATGTAGCCCTCTTCCACCTCGTCCTCGGTGAGCGCTTCGTTGTTCCGCATCGTCACATGGCCTTCGATGAGGCGCGCCATGCACGTTCCGCAGTTACCCTGCTCGCAGCTGAACGGCGGCGCCAGGCCTGCCCGCCGCGCGCTGTCCAGCAGCGTTTCCCCCGCGACCCGCGGCACCGACGCCTTCTTGCGCTCGAGGAAGATCGTCACCGTGCCCTGCCCGTCGGCGCCGGCGTCCGGCGTCGGCTCCGAAGGCTGCGGCTTGATCGTCGGCGCGAGGTCGAAATCCTCGACGAACACCCGCCCCGGTCCGGGCAGCGCAGAGCGCACGACGGCCATGAACCCCTCCGGACCGCACACATAGTTGTCGGCATCGACGTCCGCGCCCACGAAATCCCGGATATCGGTCGCGTCGATCAATCCCTGCTCGGCGTCGATATGGCGCACCACCGACAGCCGGCCCGGATACCGCTCGACCAACTCGTCCAGCACCGCGTCGAAGATCACCGATTCGCGATCCCGGTCGGCGCACAGCACCCGTACGGAGCGGTCCGTCGTGGCCAGCGCACTTTTGGTCAGCGACAGGATGGGGGTGACGCCGCTGCCGCCCGCGAAGGCCAGCAATGGCGCCGAGGTCGGTTGCAAGCAGAAGGTTCCGGCGGCTCTGGTCATGGTCAGTTCATCGCCTTCAGCCACGTTGTCCACCAGCCAGTTGGACACCTTGCCGCCAGGGACCCGTTTGACAGTGGTCATCAGTTCGGAATCGGTCTCGGGCGCGCTGGACATCGAATACGACCGATACAGCTCCTCGCCGTCCACCCGTACACGAAACGTGCAGTACTGCCCGGCGCGGTAGGGGAACGGTTGCTGGTGGGCAGCCAGCACGAAGCTGCGGGTGTCGGCGGTCTCCTTGATTACCCGGGTGACCGTCGCCCGCTGGAACGCGTGTAGCTCCGCCATCGCCCCCTCCAAGCGCTTCGTGAGGCACTTGCGTTCTTCAGTATAGAGAATACTATTCTCTCAAAGCGATAGTATCTTCTCAACCTGATGACGGGGCGAAACGTGTCCGAGCCGGCGGTGCTCGCGTTCGAGCAGCGGCACTTCAGCTTGCCGCAGCTGGATGCATTGGCCGGCGGTTTGGCGGCGGCGTTAGCTAAGCGCGGCGTGACAGCCGGCCAGCGTGTTGCGCTGATGTCGTCCAATCGGCCCGAATTCGTCGTCGCGCTCCGTGCCATCTGGCGGTTAGGCGCCACGGTGGTGCTGATCAGCCCGGCATGGAAGCGCGACGAGGTCGAGCATGCGCTGGAGCTGACAAATCCAACCCATGCGGTGGGGGACCATCCGGTGCTGGCGGAGTTGATGCCGATGCTGAACCTCGACGAGCCGATGCCGCCGGGCGACGCGTCCAGTGCCTCACCGATCCCGGGCGCCGACGCGGCATTGGTGTTCAGCTCCGGTACGACGGGGCTGCCCAAAGCAGTGCGGCACACTCACGCTTCGCTGGGCGTCGCGGTGCGACAGTGGCGCGACGCGCTGCAGCTGACTTCGCGCGACCGCATCCAGATCGCCACGCCGCCTTCCCATATCCTCGGCCTGCTCAACATCGTCACCGCGCTGCAGACCGGGGTCTGGATGCGGCTGCACCGGCGCTTCGATATCGACACGATGCTGAGCCACATCGAGGCTGACCGCATCACCGTCGAGATGGCGGTTGCCCCAATAGTTTTCGCGATTGCCTCGCATCCACGGCTGGAGTCCTATGATTTGTCGTCGCTGCGGTTCATCATGTGGGGTGCCACGCCGGTCAGCCAAAGCGTCGCCGAAACAGTCACCCGGCGCACCGGCATCGGCTGGGTTCCCGCCTACGGCACTACCGAGTTGCCGGTCATCGCCTGCAACCCGCTCGACGGGGCGCGGCTGGATTCCGTCGGGCGTGCGGTGTGCGGTGTAGACGTGCGCGTGGTGTCGCTGCAGACCGGTGAGCCGGTTTGCCCCGGAGAAGTCGGCGAGATCCAGGCGCGCTCGCCATCACTGATGGCCGGCTACCTGCCGGACGAGTCCACTCGAGAAGCTTTCTGCGATGGCTGGTATCGCACCGGCGACGTCGGCTACCTCAACGCCGGCGGCTGGCTGCGGATCACCGACCGGTGC